>CAZIWQ010000029.1:1983-5565 GCA_964542355.1 uncultured Armatimonadia bacterium | reverse complement strand
AACCTCCCCTCGCTCCTGCATTCCCGCCCCATCCCCTGCGACTGGGACGGTGACGGCAAGCTCGACCTCCTGATCGGCGATCTGCGGGGCTTCGTGTTCCTGTACCGCAATGTCGGCACGAGGGAGCGCCCCGAATTCCGGGGCCCGGAGCCCCTCCTGGCGGATGGCAAGGCGCTGAAGGTGCCATGGAGCGCCGCGCCACTTGTCATCGACTGGGACGGTGACGGGCGCCCCGACCTGCTGGTGGGGCAGGAACCCGGGGGGATCGTCCACTACTACCAGAACACCGGGACCGGCAGACAGCCCGAGCTACACCACCGCGGGACACTGCAGGCCGATGGCCGCGAGATTGTGATGCCGTTCGAGCCATGCCCCGAGGCCCCCGGGGTGTTCAAGCAGGACTACGTGGGCGTCCCGGAGGTCTGCGACTGGAACGGCGACGGCCGGCCGGACTTGCTCCTGGGGGGCTATGTGACCGGCCGCATCTACTACTACGAGAACACGGGCTCCCATCCGGACGGGACCCCGGTGCTCGCCGCGCGGGGGCCGTTGGAGGCGGATGGCAAGCCGATCGATGTGAGCTGGGCGGCCACGCCCGCGGTCGCCGACATCGATGGCGACGGGCTGCTCGAGCTGGTCACGGGCAGCATGTTCATGAGCGCCACCGGTGGCGAGGTGCCGGCCCCGGGGAGGCCGGGCCTGTTCCTGTTCAAGAACGTCGGCACGCGCACCGCACCCCGCCTACATGAGGTTCCCTTCCCGCTGGAAGGCCGCTGGGAGGAGAACTACTTCCTCAACCCGCGCTTCGTCGACTGGGATGGCGATGGCCTGCTCGACCTGGTCGTCGGCGTGATGAGCTACGTGGTGATCTACCGCAATGTGGGCAGCCGTACCGAGCCACGCTTCCGGCGCGAGCGCGTCCTGCGCGTCCCGTGGGTACCCGTGGATGCGCACCCCGACTGGATCGGTGACTGGGACGGGAGCGGGGGGCTGGACATGCTCACCGCCCTGGGGGGGAGCGACGTCACTGTGCGTCACTGCACCCGGCGGCAGAACCCACCCCTGTTCGAGCGCAGCGAAACGGTGCGCACCGCGGCCGGAAACCAGATGGTCCCCCCCGCGCGCCATGGTGACCCCTGGGGGGCGGTGACGGCCGTCGACTTTGCCGGGAGCGGCCTGTTCGACCTCATCGTGGGGGACGTCGCCGGGTATGTCTGGCGCTACGCCAACACCGGGACCCGAGCCAAACCGGTCTATGCCGAGGGCCGGCGGCTCGAGTTGGCCGATGGGAGCCCGCTGCTCGCCGGCATCGACCCCAACGCCCCGGTCACGGACTTCACGGTCCTGCAGGGTAGCCGGGCCGTGCCGGCCTGCGCCGACTTCAACGGTGACGGGAAGATCGACCTGGTCGTGGGGGATGCGGTGGGAGGCGTCACGTACTTCGAGAACCTCGGCGACAACCACAACCCGCGCTTTGCGCCGGGGCGACTCATCGGGCGGCTGCCCGGCCGGGTCCACGTCGCCGCCGGCGACATGAACGGCGATGGCGTCCCGGACCTCATCGTGGCCTCCTCGGGGGCGAACGAAGGCAAGCAGGTGATGATCTGCGAGGTGACGCGAGCGGAGGGGAAGGTTGACTTCCACTTCCCGGGCCGCACGCTCCCGCTCTGCTGGGTGCCGTACCCGCAGCCCTCGATCATCGACCTCAGCGGCGATGGTGAGCCGGACATCGTGCTGGCGTCGTCGTACGGGGTCGTGTACTGGGTCGAGCACAGCTTCATCCGCCACGGCTACGCGGAGGGCGAGGTGATCGAGCGCGAGCGCCGGCCGTGAAGCGCGCGGCTACGGACGGCGACACCCCGTGGGGAGGGGGTCGGGGGGTAGGCCGCCGTGCCGTCCGCCGTTGCCGTGGCCGTCGGCGCCGGTGGGGCGGAGACCACACGCCACGGCGCACACCAACAGCCGCGAGCACCGTGATCGGAGCGGGGGCGGATCCCGTGCGCGTGGCGATTGGTAAGCGCCGCTCCGGCGCGGTACAGGCCCGCGCCCTACAGAACGGGGGCGGCGTGCTTGTCGCTCCGGAGCAGTGCCGCACCCCCGGCGCCGAGGGCTGCCACGCACGCGGCCAGCCCCATCGTCGGCAACAGCGACCCTGTCACATCGGCCAGGAAGCCCCCGACCGCCGGCCCGAGAGCCTGACCGACACCCATGAACAGGGTCACAAAGCCCAGCGCCGCGGGCGCGAGGCGCGGGCCGAGGATGTCCCCGCACGCCGCCGCCATGATCGCCGGAATGCTCCACGCCGTCAGCCCAAACAGGATCGCCGAGAGCGTGAACCCCGCCGGTACGGGATGCAGGGCATACAGCGCGTAGGCGACGGTCTGGATCAGATAGACGATGACCAGGGCCCGCTTGCGCCCGATGGCATCGGACACCGCCCCCCAGATCACCCCGCACAGCAGGCTGGACCACCCCATCAGCATGAACAAGCGTCCGGCTTCCGGCTGGGTATAGTGGCCCTCGGCCACCAGGCCCTTCGAGAAGAACGTCATGTAGATGATGTACGAGAAGCCAAACGCGACGTAAACGAGCCCCAGCCCCCAGACGGTCCCCGAGCGGTAGACGTCACCCCACCGCAGTGCGGTGCCCGGGGCGGCCGCCGGGGGTGTGTCGGAGCTCTCCCCCAGAGGCATGAGGCCCAGCTCCGCGGGGCGGTTGCGCAGCACGACGAGGGCGAGGGCGGCGATCACGAGGGCCGCGGCGCCAAACCCGATCCAACACGCGCGCCAGCCCTCGGCCCCGTACGCCGCGAGGACGCGCGGGACGACAGGGCCGAGCAGGATCAGACCCACGGAGGATCCGGCGACGGCGACACCGGTCGCCAGTCCTCGCCGGCGGAGGCCGAACCACGCCGCCAGCAGGCCCATCACCGGCACGTTGCTGGCGCCGCTGCCGATGCCGGTGAGGCCCCGCCAGATGGCCGCGCTCGCGAAGCCGTGCGACAGGCCGGTGAGGCCCATTCCCAGAGCCGCGAGCGTCAGGCCCGCCGTGATGACGGCGCGGGGCCCGAAACGGGACGCCAGCGCCCCGCCGACGGCCGACAGTACGAGATAGCCGATCAGGTTGGCCGTGGCCAGCACGCCGGACTGCGTGTTGTCCATGTGCAGGCCCGCCTGCATCGACGGCAGCACGATCGTGTAGCCGAAGCGTGCGAGGCCCAGTGCACCGCACACGACCAGTGTGGCCACGGCCAGCACCAGCCAGGCATAGCGCTCGCGGCCCGTCCCTGCGGACATGCCTCATCCATCCTTCCCGTCTCGCGGCGGGGTCTGCGGTGGGTTGCTGCAATCGCGAGTTCCCTGTGCGGCGGGGGAAGGCCTCCCGAGGGGGGCGCCAACACTCGCGTCGCGATGGCCGCCGGAGACTCGTGGAGGGGCCGGACTACAAGGGCCTGCCGCGAGGGACGAGCCGCACGGCCCGCAGTATCCGGCCCGTAGGTGTTCGGCTCGCCCGGGCCGAAAACTGCGACCGCACACGACGCGGTCTTGTGTCCGGCCCCTCCTCCCGGCCCGTGCAGGGAGG
>CAZIWQ010000029.1:0-1973 GCA_964542355.1 uncultured Armatimonadia bacterium | reverse complement strand
CGGGGTGAGGGCATGCCCCAGTCTTCGGAGCAGAGGGGGCCGGGGGGTGAGGTGCCGTCGCCGTGCCGTCGAACGCGCGCCGCCCCCGACCCGTGCAGGGAGGTCTCAGCCGCCAGGTCGCGAAGTGATCCGCGGTGGCCGGTGACGAGAGCCGCACCGGCAGCGGCAGCACCCAATCTCGCGTGTGAGGACAGTCCAATGCCTGATGCAACCAGACTCGCAGCCCTCGGCGGAGAGCCGATCATCCCTCCCGGCACGATCAAGCCCTGGCCGCCGGTGGATGAAGTGGATGAGAAGTTCGTACTCGACTCCCTGCGCCAGACCCGCCATGCCTTCGGCCCGAACTGCGAGGCCCTGGAGCAGGAGTTCGCCGCCTGGAACGGCAACCGCTTCGCCATCGCCACGAACAGTGGCACCGCGGCGCTCCACATGGCCGTCGCCGCCTGTGACTGCGGGCCCGGTGACGAGGTGCTCGTGACCGCCTACTCGTGGTCGTCCTCGGCGACCTGCATCCTGCACCACAACGCGCTCCCGGTGTTCGTCGACATCGACTGGGACACCATCAACATCGACGTGGACAAGCTGGAGGCGGCGATCACGCCGCGGACGAAGGCGATCGTGGCGGTGCATCTGCACGGTCTCGCGGTGAACATGGACAAGGTGCTGCCCGTTGCGCGCCGGCACAACCTGAAGGTGATCGAGGATGCTTGCCAGGCGCACGGAGCCACTTTCAACGGCAAGCCGGTCGGGAGCTTCGGCGACTGCACGGCCTTCAGCCTCAACCAGAACAAGTGCCTGTGTGCGGGGGAGGGCGGGGTGCTGGTCACCAATGATGAGGAGGCCGCCGGCCGCGCGCGGATGCTGTGGTCATTCGGCGAGACGCGCACGCCCTCCGAGTCGCGCGACTACCACGCCTACGCGCTGGGGTGGATGTACCGGATCAACGACCTGACGGCGGCGTTCGGCCGCGCGCAGCTCACACGGCTCGACAGCTACCTGGCGCGGCAGCGTGAGAACGCCGCGGCACTGACGGCAGCACTGCAGGGCACTCCACACCTGATCCTGCCCGTGCAGCCTGAAGGCCACGGGCACAACTGGTACAACTACATCGTGCGCTTCGACATGCCGGCTCTGGGGCACGAGCAGGACCCGGCGGCGTTCCGCAGTAAGCTTGTGAAGGCCCTCAACGCCGAGGGGCTGGACGCGAGTGTGTGGCAGCACTTCATCCTCCCGCGGATGACGGTGTTCCAGGCGCAGAACGCCTATGGGAAGGGCTGTCCCTGGGACTGCCCGCACTCCCAGCCGGTGAGCTACGCCCTGGACCAGTACCCGGTGGCGCAGAAGCACTGTGATGCCCACGCCTGCCTCCTGACGCCACTGCGGGCCCCGAACGGGCCGGAGGTGGCGAAGCTGGCGGGACAAGCAGTGCGCAAGGTGATGGAGAACGTGGCCCAGGTGGAGGCGATCGTGCTGGAGTAGGCGTGAGCCGCGTGTCGGGCAGGCCTGCCGTTGTGTGGGGCAGGCTTTCGAGCCTGCCGCCATTGCCGTTGGTCGTTGGCGTTCGCCGTGGTAGGAGCGCTCCCCTGAGCGCGACCGCATGGCGGCAGGCAATGGCGACGGCGCACGACGCCGGCGGGCGAGCAGCGTGGCATGAAGGCGGCCCTGTGCCGGCTGCGTGGCGGCTGGTGTGCGGCGTCCCATCGCGGTCAGGGGACCGCTCCTACCACGTCTACGTCAACGGCGGTGGGATGGCGCGCCGCCACACCCATCGCGGCTGGAATCCGCGCCAACTCGAATCTCGCGACAGGCTCTGAAGCCCGTGGCTGAAAGAGCCCGCTGCGCGGGGCCGCTCGTCCTGTGGACGAGACTACGAACGTCTCCGCCTGCTGAGGCGTGTGCCGCCTCTTTCTGCCCTCATCTCCCCTCTGGCCACTTGAGCTCGGCGACCATCACATTCTCTCCCCGGGTGAACG
>CAZIWQ010000028.1:5925-16999 GCA_964542355.1 uncultured Armatimonadia bacterium | reverse complement strand
TTGTTCAGGAACTGGCAGTACCAGCTCGGCTGAAAGCCGTGGTACCACAGCCCCCGTGCCTGGTAGCCCTGGTTGCGGGCGGCGGTATTGCCCACGACATCGCACTCAATCGAGGTGCCGTAGAACTGGAAGGCGCCGCAGTCGGTGAAGCGGTTACCGACGAAGGCATAGCGCCCGTGGAACATGGTGATGCCAATGGTGGAACCGGCATCGGGCGCAGTCTCCCAGGGGCGGTCGAGGGTGACTGTCCGCCCCTCCCAGGTCTTGACCCAGCGCCACTGCCCGCCCCCCTTGCCGTCGAGGATGAACACGCCGCCGTTTGTCCAGTCGCGACCGCCCCAATGTGCGTCCGTGGCGAGCGTCATCTGCGCACCCTCGGCCGCAGCGACCTTCCCAAAGTATGCCTCGCCGCCCGCATCAGTGGTCATCACCTCCCGGTCCCACCCGTGGCAGAAGCGCATGTCATTGTAGGCGTAGTAGATGTTGCGGCTGCAGGCGGTGGAGTAGTTGGCGATACCGCCGCCGGTGCTCATCAGGTCGGCGCCCTGCAAGACGTTCCGCTCGAAAATCAGCCCGTCGCTGCCCTCCAGGCAGTACCAACCCCAGCGCCCGTTGTAGAGCTGGTTGTCGGCCACGAGTGAGTGCCTGGCGCGTGAGAGATAGAGCGACCGGCCGCTGCCGTAGAGATCGCAGTCGGTGATGACCACATTCTCGCCCCCGAGCCGCACCGTGTCGCCGCCCCCGGTCGACCACTTGAGCGACTGACGGAACCGCTCATCCACCTGCTCCGGCTTCAGGTGCCCCCGGTAGGCGTCGGCGCGCACACGCAGGCGCTGGAGGCGCACATTCCCCGCCTGGGGCGTCGCCCCCAGGTCGCCGGCGATGACGTGCTTGTGGTTGCTGGCGTAGACGGTGAGGTCCTCGATGGCGAACGAGTTCGTGCCCTGGAGCAGGGCCTCGGGGGGAGTGGGCATGTCAGGCCAGAAGAGCGCCACGAGCTCCCGCTTCTCCCCCCGCAGGGTGACCAGCCGGGGGATGCGCAAGGGTTCACTGAGCTGGTAGCGTCCACGGGGCAACAGCACGACACCCCCGCTCTCGCCGGCTTTGGCGAGCGCGGCCTGGAGGGCCATCGTGTCATCACGCTGGCCGCTGCCGTCGGCACCGAAGTCGCGCACATTGAGCACGGCCGGCGGCGCCCCGACGGGTTTGTCCACGGCCAGCGCGACGCTCTCACTCCAGCCCTGGTCGCCGCCGTAGCCGTTGTGGACGCTGACCTGGTAGTGACCCGTCGGGAGCGTGGAGGGGAGCTTGACGGTGGTGGAGTAGCCGTCCGACGTTGCCGGTAGCAGGTGCGTGGCCGGCCCGCGGAGACGCACCTGTGTCGCCGGTCCGGGTGCGAGCAGATTGCGGCCGAGGATGCGCAACTCGCCCCCGGGGCACGCGGCCGCTCCGAGGTCACCGCGGCACCACCAGATGGTGGGCTGGTTGAGGGCGCGCGTTACGCTCAGGCCGTCCGCCTGGATCGAGAAGGTGAACAGCCCGGGCTTCAGGCTCGGCGGGAGCACGAACTTCAGCCCGCTGTCGCCGGGTTGCACGACCTCTGCCGGCACACCGCCGCGGTCGGCCGCGCCAGCCTGACGGGCCGGACCGCCGGCCGCCCCATCGCTCAGCCGGGTTACCGTCACCGTCGGCCGGGCGCCGAAGCCCTCCCCGGCGACCAACACCACCTCACCGGGCTGCACCGGGTCGCTGGCCCAGTAGATCACGGGGGCCGCGCCAACCGGGGTCACGGTGACAATCGTCACGACGACTGCTGCCAGCACGCTGCGCATCAGCGCTCACCCGCTTTCGGAAGTGGCACCGCGGCGGGTACTTCGCGCGGGAGGGGTACCGGCCCTCCTGGGTTGCTGTCCGGCACAACTTGCTCGACCCGGGAACGTACGAAAGCCGGCTTCATCGCTGACGCCGGCAGGAGATGGGCCGGGGATGGCGAATCTGGTCTCTGTGGCAACCACCAGGTAGCCGGTGCTTGCTGCCGCCAGGGACGTCCGCGCCACCGCACCGCCGGCCCGCCGTGGCTGGTTCGGGGCGGGGCCGGGGGGGCCGCGGCGACATGACCTGTGAACGGATGCGGGGGGCGCACTGACCATGCGCTTGCCGGGCCGAGGCCCTGCCGGTGGGGCCGCGGCCGTGTTTGTCTCTGGCGGCAGGACGGGCGCCGGGAGGAGGGAGCATCGTGCGCAAACGGGTCACCGTCGTGGCGTCTCTCGTTGCCCTCGCGGCACTGCCGATGATCGGCCAGGCCGCAGACACCGCCGCCTTTGCCGGAATGACGTGCAGCAAGCTGACCGACGAGCAGCTCGCGGACGTGAGCAAGGCGTACGGCGAGCCGGCTGGTGTCTACGTGGCAGCCGTGGAGCCCGAATCGCTGGCCGGGAAGACGGGCGTCACAGCCGGGGATGTGCTCATGGCGGTCCGGCTGACCGACGAGACGGACTACTACCCCATCCCCGCACGCTTCAGCGATTTCGCCCGCTTCTGCGACAAGTACAAGCCCGACGAGACCATGCGCCTGCTCCTCCTGCGCAAGACGGAGGGTCAGTACCAGAAAGTCAAGTGCCTGCTCGGCAAACCGATCGGCACCCCCGTGCCCGAGGACATGACGGCCGCGGGTGCCCCCAAGCCCGAAGCAACGCCTGCCTGCAACGCGAACCCCGGCTTCGTCTCGACAGAGCCCGAGAAAGTGCTGTCGAAAACCGCACAGGGGGCCCAGTTATTGCAGCGCGATGTCGATATCTACGGCGGGATCCTGGCATGGGCCTTCGGCGTCCGCCTGACCGAGGAGCAGAAGAAGGTCGTCGCCGACACGCTGATCGAGGACTGGAAGGCGAATACGCCGGAGGGCGTCTACTCGTTCCTGGCGGTAGTGCGCGCCGCGCCACTGATCATCCCGAGCATGACGCCACAGGATCGCGAGCTGAACCGGCAGCGGTTCCAGTCCGAGTTCCTGCAGAAGGCGACGGCGGCGCCCGACCGCGCACTCTCGCGGGTGATCAAGCAGATTAGCACGGCGGCGCGCGCCGTTCTCGCCGGCGAGGGCACGGCCAATGAGCTGACCCAGCAGGATGTCGACGCCCTGATCGAGTACCTCTGCTTCCAGGAGCAGATGGCCACCGGCAAGCTCATCGCCCTGACCGCGGAGCAGCACGCCGAGCTGACCCGCAAGGCCGTGGAGTATTTCACCAAGGCGCCGGAGGAGCAGAAGAAGCTGCTGGCCAACATGGACGCCGTGTGGGGGACGATTCGCACGGCCTGGGCGCTGGCGCAGCAGCAGCAGCAGCAGGCGCTGCTGCAGCAATGGCAGCAGGCCTACCAGCGCCAGGCGGCGGCCAACGCCAACCCCTACCTGTCGACATGGGGTGCCGCCCCTGCCGCGGGCGGCGCGGTGGCGGCGGGCACGCCCCGCCGCGAGATGGACGACGATCAGTTCAACACCGTGATGAACGTCCTGAACAACAACCACTACTCGAACATGAACGCCATCAGCAACATGGCGGGCTCAACCAGTAGCGCCTACGACGGCGCGGGTAACTGGCTCTACAATTACTAGCCGGGCCGCACTCCCGGTGGCCCGGGGGTTGCAGCCGATCGGACACGCCACCTGACCGCGTCAGGAGACCACTTCGACCCGACGGAGGACAACAGCCATGAAGCCACAGGCCCTGGCAGTGCTGGGTGTAGCCGCATTGGTGGCCACGACGACCCAGGCGCAGGTGGGCTCCGGCCCGGCCCTGCGCACGTCCCAGTCCAGCACCATTGAGCTCACGACCCCGGCGGCAACGATGGTGCCGCCGGCGCTCTCGCGGACGGCGGGGTCGACCTTCGCACTCCGCGGGGAGGCGCGCGAGTTCACGTACCGGGTGCAGGCCGCAAGAGGGGGCACCTTCATCGCCGGCGCGGAATGGCGCGGCGGCTTCGCGCTCGTGCTCCGCGTCGACACGGGCCAGGGCCCGCGTGAGACTGATGGCCGGACGCCGCTGATGCTGGAGTTCGAGCTCGATGCCGGCCAGACGGCCACCATCACCATCATGACGCCGACCCCGCGTCTGACGGGCGTCGAGGGCGACCTGTGCATCGTGCGCAAGGCCGCCGCGGGCCAGCGCCAGCGCAAGTCCATGCTCTCCCGCGACCAGCGCATCGAGTCACTCGTCGGGGAGAAGCGCCGGTCCTCGCTCCTACCCTTGTTGGTGAACCTGGCGGAGCGTCACATCAATGCCTATGGTGACAAGACCGATCTGGACCGCCTGTTCGACGGCGTCATCGCCGACCAGCCGGGTGGCGGCACTAGCAGTGTCAACACGCTCCTGCAACTGTATGAGAACATCCCGGACCGGGTGAAGCGGCGGGCGCTCACGCCCGACTCGCTGGCGCAGCGAAACCGTCGCAACCCGACGATCGCCGGCATTCCCCGGGCGCTGCTTCCCGGCGTGAGCAATGCACAGCTCGCGGTCACGGCGCCGGCCCTCATCTCGCCGCGGCCCTTCACGCCCCTCGGCTTCGGCGAACTGCGGGCGCAGGTGACCACACCGATCATCACCGAGATCGTCCCCCGTCTACCGGCCGGGGTCGCCTACGAGGCCGGTGCCGTCGTGACGGTCGTCGGCAGCGGGTTCTCGAACGACATCAAGCAGAATCTGGTGATGGTGGGCCACGACCCCAACCGACTGCACCTCCATCCGCAGTGGCCGCTGGCCGCGACGACCACCCAACTGGTGATCCAACTGCCCCCTGGCCTGCGAACCGGCACGGCTCTCCTCCAGGTCACGGTGACAGCCCGCGGGACGAGCAACCGGCTAGAGCTCCCCACGCTCGAGCAGACCGAAGAGGGTAGCCTGCGACCGATCATCCAGAGCCTCCAGCCCGCGGAACCGCGGCCCGGTCAGGATTTCGTCATCACCGCCAGGAACCTCGCCGCGGGGCGGCCCTATGAGCTGCGCGTCATGTCAGCCGTCCCCGGCGACGATACCATCCACACCGCGCCGCTGACACTCATCAGTACCACCCAGCTCCGGGGCCGCCTGCCCCAGTCGGTCGTCCCCGGGAACAACGGCCTGTGGGTCTGGTGCGCCACCGGGCCCAACACGATCGACGGCTTTCCGATCACCGTCAGGCCCTCGCACTTCCGCATCATGTTCACGAAGATGCGCTGCGAGGATGAGAGCAACCCCGAGTGGTCTGGCTCCGACGAGGTGGTGACCTACTGGACTGTCGCCGCCGACCGCCGGGCCTTCGCCAAGTGCAGCGCGATGTATGAGGGCTTCGATGGCGGAACTGTCGCAGGCTACTCCAAGGAAGACCAGGGGACGCTGCCGGAGGTGGCGACAGCGTGGGACGCCGGCGAGCCGGTGACGGACGGCATCGGGCTCGCGGTGGCCTGCTACGAGTGGGACTCCGATGCGCCGGACAGTGGCCTGTTCCCGTTTGGGCTCCTGAACAGCTTCACCGACGCGCTGGCGACAGTGACGAAGTCCAACCGCACGCCGACCGCCTGGGGCAGCCCGGCGGACACGCTGTTTGACTGGTTCGGCTGCGCACCCGACCTCATCGGCACACAGATGGCGACGTGGAGCGCGGTCCAGTTGCAGCAGATGGTGGCCGCCGGCGAGACGAGGACATTCACCATGGACGTCCGCCGCGGGCCCACCTTCCGCGAGTATGACGAGATGGGCTGGTACCGGCTGACGTACTGCATCAACCGCGTGGACTGAGCGACGGCCCCCCCGGCCCGCTCTCCGTTCCGGCCTCCCCCCCTTGCCCCCCTCCCCCCGGGGAGGGGGAGGGGGGGTAGGCGCCGTTGCTGTTCCGACTGTCTCCCACGCTCCCACGCTCCCACGCTCCCCCCTTACTGGCATCGTTCCAGTCGAACGTTGTCGACCCACACGGTACCGGTGGCCTTCTCGATCCCGAACAGGACGTAGATCGTCTCGGCGTCGGCCGGCACACGGAAGATGACTTCGCGGCGTGTCCACAGGGGCACGCTGCCCCGCTTCAGCAGCCCCTCGTCCGTCCAGCCAAGGTTCATGCCGGCAGCCTTGCCGTCTTTCGTCCACATGGCATAGCCGGCGCCGTAGAACAGGGCTCCCTCACCGCGCGGCACGAGGTCGCGCACGCGGAGGTCGTAGCTCATCGCATAGTTGCCCGGCCCGGGTGACTTGAAGCTCTGGGCCCACCAGAACTCGGCCCCCTGCATGAGGGTCGCGTCGGTCGCTTCCAGCTTCAGGCAGCGCGAGCCGTCGCGCCCCTCAGTCACCCACTGGGCGATCCCGCGTTTCGAGGCACCATCCGGCTGTCCCGGGATGCGCTCAACCGCCCCCCAGCCGGTGGGGGCCCCGGTCCCGGCCTCCAGGTCCCCATTCACGACGAGGTTTGCCGCACCCACCGCCACGACCGGTGTGCACGTCAGGCCTCCCGCCATGGCCGGCTGCGAGACCGGGTCGGCGGCGCTCGCCCAGCCGACCCAGGGGCTGTCCGGCCCGGGGCGGAGGCGGAGGTTGAGCCGGTACGTCTGACTCGTCGCCGGCGCGAGCTCGCCCGGGCCCAGTGGGATCTGCCATTCCGCCGTCCAGTGGCCGTCGCGAACGGCCGCCGCACTGCGCACCGCCGCCTGGAGGCGTTGGGCGCGAGGTGTCTCCTGCCCCGCCTCCGTAACGCGCGGGGCTTGTGCCGGGTCGCTCGCCCGCAGGACAAAGGGATCGCGCGTCCCGTTCTCGGGGAGTCCCTGGAGTAGCACCTCCAGGTCGCATGCCCGCGCGTCCGGGCTGACGACACCGAGGTAGAGGTTGTCCGCGTCGTGGAGCAGGCGGAGAGCAGGCCGCCACTTGCTCGTGCGGTCAGAGCCGGCGAGACGCTCCACGACCAGGGCAGCCCGGCCCCCACCCGGCTCCCACTCGGCGGGCGGCACCGTGCCGTCGATGATGATCGGCCCGCCGGCGAGATAGGCTCGCGCCACCGGCACGTTGAACATCGTGGTAGACACGGGCGGCGGCAGCAGCGGCTCGCGGGTGATGGGCGGTTCGACGACCGGCCACGAGGCCCGCTCCGGGCTCGCGACCAAGCCCATCTCCGCCAGCGGCAGGGGGGTGAACCCCAGCTTCAGCGCCGGCGACGCGGGCTGGAGACGGTAGTCATCGCCCTGCGGGTTCACGAACCGCGGGTCGGCAACCAGTGAGTTCGCATCCCGACCCAGCGCCTGCCAGCTCTGCCACGCGCCCTCCGCCGCAACCCCGGTGATCGCGATCGACACCGGGTTCCCCTGGTTCCAGACCACGTTGCGATCGCTCTCACGGATGACCCCGGCGTTGAACTGGGAGGCCCGGTAGATCGCCGAGTCCGGTTGCTGCGAGACGATGATGTTGCCCTGCAGCACGATGCCCGAAATCGTCCACTCGCCGGTGCCCGGGGCGTCCTTGCCGGTCGCCCCGGAGAGCACCGGGCGGTTGCGGGGCATGTTGGAGAACTGGACCTGGGCCAGGGCTCCGTCCACGAATACGTTGTTGGTGACAGTGTTGTTCCAGCCCCCGTGCAGCATCAGGCAGCCGTTCCACGCCCGGTAGACCAGATTGCCGTGCACCGTGGTCTCGCTCAGATAGTCATCGAGGTAGATGCCGAACGACATGTGAGGCGATTGGTAGCGGCCCTGGCGGTTCGTGCGTCCATAGCCGATGGAGTCGGAGACGTGGTTGTAGCGGATGATGTTGCGCCCCGAGCCGCCGCGCGTGTTGACCCATCCGTAGATGCCGGCACAGTCGTCGCATTCCAGGCTGCTGTGATGGATGCGGTTGTACTCGATCACGTTGTCCCAGCCGTCGAAGTTGAAGGCATTGTAGGCAGTGTCATGCACGAGGTTGTGCGAGGCCACGTTGCGGCGGCCGCTGACGCAGATGCCCGACCCCCAGCCGAAGCTACAGACCGTGACCTCGCCACAGTGATGGGCGTAGTTGTTGGTGATGACGTTGTCCGTGCAGGTGTCCTGCGATGCGGTATCGTAGTACATGGCGACCGCATGGCCGCCGGGGTGAGGGATGTCATTGCCAGCGATACGGCAGAAGCTGCTGCCGGCGCCAATGACGACCGCGGCGCCCCCGATTCCGGAGAGGGTTGCGCCAACGACCCCGCAGTGGCGAGCCGCCTTGAGGACGACGCCGTCCTGCTCGCAGTAGGCGAGCCCCAGGTGGGAGAGCGTTACGTGCTCAACAAACCGGCCGGCGGCGAAGTCGCCCTGCACCAGCACAAGGCTCTTGAGCGCCGGTACGACGACGGCGCCGGTGAGAGGCTGGTCATCCGGAGGGCGGAAGTAGACCGTCTCCGCCTCGCGGTCGAGGTACCACTCTCCCGGCGCGTCGAGCTCCTCGAGTGCGTTCTGGATGTAGAAGCGGTTGCCGTCCCAGATCTCGCCCGGACTGCGTGACAGCTTGATCAGGCGGGACGCCGCGTCGAGGCTGGCGAGGGGGATGCTGGGGTTGGCCCACGCGTAGCTGGGGAAGATCGTGACCTCGACCTCGGTTGGCCGCGCCCACTGGCGCGGGAAGGCACCGGCACCGTAGCGCAGTTGCCCATCGCTGCGGCGCTCCTCGGCATAGAGGAACCCACCGGTCCGCGGGCGCCGCGGGTCGCGATTGGGCCAGCGGGCCATGGTCTGGCGGTCGCCGCGGTAGAAGAGCTGTCGGAACCGCAGCCCGGCCAACCCCTGTGCCTTCAGCGAGCAGCTCCGGATACCATCGCGGTAGGGTTGCCAGCCCGTCAGCACCCGTCCCCCGGAGAGCTCCGGCCGTTCACCCGGATAGGCGGCATAGGTGATCGGGCACTCGGCCGTGCCCGTGTCCTCCGGGCCCAGTTGGAGCGGCTCCGGCAGGGCGTACGTGCCGGCGCGGATGAGCACCCGTACCGGTGCCGTCAGCGGCCCGGCGGCTTTGAGCTCGCGGATGGCCTGCCGGGCGCGCGTGACCGAAGCGAACGGGCCGTCAGTCTTCGCCGCGTTGGCGGCGGCGAGCTTGCCCGACCAGGCGTCGTTGCCATCGGTGGCAACGAAGAACTCCGTTGGTGCGGCTGCCGGGGCGCCCCACCCCGGCGCACCGGCGAGGAATGCCGAGACCACTGACACGAGAACGACGCGGGCGATACGCCGATTCATTGTCAAGCCCCCTGGGTGTGTCTCTCGGCTACGCCGAGCGTTCTGTCAAGGGTCGAGGCCGCAGCAGGGTGAGCCTTCTACCACCGTGGAGCACACTCCTTCATGGCCTCGCGCTTGCCGTCCGCCTCCGGGGCCGCCACAGGCACTCCGAGGCGCCGTGTGGGGCGGGAGCATCGGAGGCATGAGTTCTCATCCAGCTCAAGGCAAGGTAACCATGATATCAAGATCGCATAAATATTTCTTCATGAAATGAAGGTCCCCGTGGCCCCAGGCGCGAATACCTACTCCAAAGGCTGACTGTGGAGGCGACGGAGGACCGAAACCCATGTGATATGGGGAATCCTGTTGTGACTTGGGGGGTCATGATGGTGCAGGTCTCTCGCTCTCTCTGGGCTCTACCGGCTGTCGTGCTGTGCATGCTGTCGCTCCCTGCCGTCGCCTTGCAGGTGACCTTCGACACGGTGGACGGAAGTGGCGTACACATTGCTGGTCAGGTACAGGTCGAGTCCCTCTACGACTACCAGGACGCGCCGCAGATGTGGGAAGTCCCGACGGATGTGGCGACCTCCGGGCGCTACCAGGCCCGCGAACTGGCGAGCAACACGAGCAAGGCTCAGGCAGACACCACGCTGTACGTTGACCCGTTGTGTGGCGAGCGCCGCGAGTCCACCCCGGGCGTGACCGCCATCAACTTCGTCTTCCGCTCCGTCTTGTGCGACACGGTGGACGGCCACGGCCAGCATGTGGCGGGGAGCGTCTTGCTGCCCGGGGCAACCACAAGGACACCGACCCCCTGCACCTGGTGGGTGGTTCAGATACCCACCAGCGGCAACCTCACCGCATACTGCAACTCGTTCAGCATGGATGCGGCCTACAGCACCATCCAGTATGGCACGACCGTCACGATCGACTCGCTGTTGGGCAACCGGCGGGAGACGACCCCGGGGGTCACGGGGGTGAACTTCGTCTTCCGCCCCATTGTGATGGACACGGTCGACGGCCACGGGCAGCACGTGGCAGGGAGCGTGCAGATGCCGGGGATCACCGCATGGACATCGACCCCCTGCACCTGGTGGGTCGGGCGGGCTCCCGGTGCCGGCAGCTTCAACGGGTGGTGCAACGGGTTCACCATGGATGCGCTCTACAGTGCCATCCAGGAAGACACGACCATCTCCGTCGACTCGCTGCTGGGCAACCGGCGGGAGGCGACGCCGGGCGTGACCGGGATGAGCTTCGTCTACCGCCCCATCCAGGTCGATACGGTGGACGGCACCGGCCAGCACGTGGCGGGAACCGCGACACTGCCGGGGACAACCACCGCCACCGCCACCCCCTGCACCTGGTGGGCCGGCCGCGCTCCCAGCTCCGGCTACTTCCCCGTGTCCTGTGGCGCGCTGAGCATGAAGGCGTACTATAGCTCGGTTGTCGAGGACACAACGTTCTGGATGGACCTCCAGAACAACACGCGCCGCGATGCCACTCCCGGCACGACGGCGCTGGTGTTCGTCTTTGGCGAGCTGCAGACGGACGCGGCCGGGCCGCCGGCGACGATGGAGCTGGCCGGCCAGGAAGGCGACAATGGCTGGTATGTCGGCGACGTGACGGTCACGATCGCGGCCACCGACCTGCCGGAGCAGGGCTACTCCGGCGTTGCCTCGATCCACTACGTCCTCGACGGCGGCCCCGAGCAGACCGTGACCGTGAACCCGCCGCTGAAGATGGCGGCCACATCGCTGGTGATCGAGGCTGACGGCAGCCATACGCTCACCGCCTGGGCGGTCGACGCCGCGGGCAACCGCGGGCCCGACGCCGGGGTCGCGCCACCCTTGGACACCACCCCGCCGACGGCCTCCGCGGACCGCAACGGGGATCAGCTTACCCTCG
>CAZIWQ010000028.1:0-5915 GCA_964542355.1 uncultured Armatimonadia bacterium | reverse complement strand
ACACCGTCAACGCCAGCCCGGAGCAGCAGTGCCAGCCGGGCACCACGATCACACTGCCGGAAGGGAACGACACGGTGGAGGTCTGGGCCGTCGACATGGCCGGCAACACCGGCCAACCCGCCGTTGTCACCATCACCCTCGACAAGACCCCTCCCGTGCTGACTGTGCCCGCGGACATGGTGGTGGAGCAGCAGACGGCTCAAGGGTCGCCGGTGTCGTTCACAGTGGCCGCGACGGACAACCTTGACCCCGCCCCCACCGTTGCTTCTGACCCGACCTCGGGGAGCGTGTTCGTCCCCGGCGAGACCACGGTCAACTGCACGGCCACCGATGCGGCCGGCAATGTGTCCACGGGTAGCTTCACGGTGACAGTCGTCGACACCACCCCACCGGCAATCCAGAGCCTGTGCGCCGACCCTGGCAGGCTCTGGCCCGCGAACCGCAGGATGGTGCCGGTGACCCTGTCAGCCGTCGTCAGCGATGCCGGCGACCCCGCCCCCACCTGCCAGATCGTCCGCGTGACATGCAACGAGTGGTTCACCTGGGGGGACTGGCGGATCACCGGTCCCATGTCCCTGCGCCTCCGTGCGGAGCGGAACTGGCCCTGGCACCGCCGGGTCTACACCATCCACGTCCGCTGCACGGATCGGGCGGGCAACGCATCGACGGCCACGGCAACCGTCGCCGTCCGCCGCGGCTGGGGGTGCCGGTAGCCCGCCGAGCAGATGGTAGACGGAGCAAGCTGACGCCGATCTCCCGGAGCAGGACCGATGACCCGGCCCTGCTCCGGGTTGCAGGGATTCCCCGGTGGACTGGCCAATCTTCCGCCTTACCATGAGACCGCTTGCCTGCCTCAGCCTCGTCGCCCTGTGCTGCGCGGCAGCCACCCCGCAGGCCGCGCCCACCAACCTCGCCCTGTTCGAGCCCGGGGGGATCCCCAGTGCCCGCGATGCCGCCCCGGACCTCACCTACGGCGCGCAGAAGGCTGCGGACGGAAGCACGGACACCGGGTGGGTCTCCGGCGAGGGGGGCTACCCGACGTGGCTGCGCATCGAGTGGCGTTTCGCCGTGCAGGTCGACGAGCTCGTGCTGCGGCAATGGCCGGCCTGTCCGGTGGCCGGAGTCGGCCCCATCGGTGCGTACACGATGGAGGCACTCGTCGACGGACAGTGGCGTCCGGTGGCCTCGGGTGACGCCTCCGGCCTCCCGCGCGAGGCCGAAGTCCGCAGCAAGCCGACCACCCCGCTGGTCACCACCGCGATCCGTCTCACCGTCAGCTCGTCGCCCGCCCGTCGTGTTGCCGTGAGTGAGCTGCAGGTCCTGGGGCCGCACCCGGTGCTCCCGCTGAACTGGGCACCGGCCTGGCAGGGCCGGCTCATCTGGACTCAGCCGTCGCTGGGCATGGCCCAGCGGCAGCCGGTGCGTCGCTACCTGCGGCGCAGCTTCACCCTCGAGCGAGCGGGCGAGGTCACCGCAGCCTACCTCGCCGCCTGTGCCTTCGACCGGCTCACCACGCTGTGGCTCAACAACGTGCCGCTGCTGGCCGACATCAGCTACAACGGGGGACTGTGCCGGCAGGCGAAGACCCGGCGTGTCGCCACCGACACGCTCCGCGAAGGCGAGAACGTGCTCGCGGCCTCGGTCGATGACATCTACGAGTGTGGGAGCCATGGCTTGCTCGCCGAGCTCGTTCTCGTGCGCGCCGATGGCACCCGGGCCGTGATCGCCACCGACACCAACTGGAAGGGGCAGGAGGACCAGGGCCTGGTGCCGGCATGGCGCAAGCCCGGGTTCCGGGACACCGGCTGGGTGCCGTGCAGTGTGGTCGCCGGGCCGAACGGGCGCTGGCATTGGCTGTGGAACGTGCCACACCCGGAGCTCGCCCCGCGCGACACGCTCACGGTGGTGGGGCTGGAGGTCAGCCCGCCACAGGTCCGCGCCGGTACCGATGCCACCTGCCGCCTCACCTTCGAGTGCACGCGGCGGCCGGGGGCCGACTACGCCGTCGCCGTAAGGCTAGGGCAGCCCTCGCTCATGGCCGACCATGACTTCGAGCTGTGGGGAGCAGCCATGCCACCCCGCGAGGCCGCCACCAGTGCCTGGGAGGCCGGACGGCATACTGTGGTCATCAAGCTGCATGTCCCCCCGGAGGCACCACGCGACACCCCGGCGACCCTCCTCGTCTCCCTCCCGGACGCCGGCTGCGGTCTCGCGACAAGCCTCCCCGGCTGCCAGGTCGATGCCTACGGGCTGCACTTCACGATCCCCGTGCTGCGTGAGACGGCCGGCGCACCCGCCGCCACGGCCGCGCCGCCGGCAGGCTTCACCCCAAGCGAGGTCCGCACCGTGGGCGGCACGCCGACTCTGCACCTCGCAGGCCGGCCGGTCGCCCCCATCCTGTGGAGCTCCTCCTACGGCAACTACCGTCGCTACAGTGCCTACGCGGCCAGTGGGGTGAAGCTGTTCCGTCCCCTCATCGCCGGCTCACCCATCTGCGCCCCCCATGAGGCGGACGACTACTACCCGTGGTGGCTTGCCCGCGTCGACGAGATGCTGAGCGCCGCCGTCAGCGTGGATCCTGACATCAAGCTGCTGCCGGCGGTGGCGATGGACCCCAGCCCGCAGGTGCTGTTCGATGAGCCGTCGGAGCAGATGGTCAGCGGGCGCGGCCACCTCGTCATCGACAACAGCCTGTTCTATCCCGATCTGGGGCAGGTGCGGCCAACCTTCATGTCGCAGGCCTGGCGCCGGCTCGGAGCCGAAGGCCTCACGCGGCTCGTACAGCACATGGCCGCCCAACCGTATGCGCGCAGTGTGGTCGGGCTGTGCTTCTTCGCCGGCCGGGCCGGTGAGAACTACTACGGCGGCAACGAGCTCAACCTGTTCATCAACGAGCAGGGCGCCTACGATGCGCGACCGCAGGCCCAGTGGGATGTGGGGGACTTCTCCGCCGCCGCGCGGCAGACGCTACGCCGCTTCCTCGTCGACAAGTACGGGACCGATGAGGCGCTGCGCACCGCCTGGCGCCGTGCCGACCTCCGCTTCGATGATATTCCCGACCCCGCGCGCTTCCGGCGCGAGGAGGTGTGCGACACGCTCGTGGGGCTGGGGCGCGGTCCGAGTGCGGGATCGCTCCGCGATGCGCGCGCCCCCGGCGTCGGGTCCCTACCGATGGACTACTACCAGTGCTTCGCCGAGGCGATGATCGATACGTTCGCGGCCTGGGGGCACGCGGTGAAGCAGGCTTCCGCCGGCCGACTGCTGACGGGGTGCTACTACGGCTACGCGGCCGGGCAGCTACTCACATGCCTCCCTGGCTTCGCCGGCCACACGGCGCTGGCGCGAGCGTGTGACACTCCGGACCTGGATTTCCTCTGCAGCCCGATCGACTACAGCGCGTGCCGCCGCGCCGGCAGCCCGGTGTGGGCCTACAACATCCCTGACAGCCTACGGCTCCACAACAAGCTGTGGATCTACGAGTTCGATAGCCGGACCCACCTGGCCGCAATCGGCCCGAAGACCTACAGCAGTGCCGAGACGGTGGCGGTGATGCAGCGGGACGCCGCCCTCGCCCTCACCCACGGTGCCGGGTGGTGGTGGTACGAGTTCTCCGAGGGGCAGCGCGGGGCGCAGTCGCGCGAGTGGTTCCTGGATCCGGAGTTCCTCGCGTCCGCCGGGCAGCTCAAGCGCGTCTATGACCACTCGCTCGCCCTGCCTGACCGCGGCCCGAGTGCCCAGATCGCAGTGTTCTATCATGGCGAGACGCTCACGGCGCAGGACATCTTCCCCCCGACGCTGGCACTCAACATCAGCCTCAGCCGCCTGACCCTGTTCGACAGCATGCCGCGGATCGGGGCACCATACGATCTGTACAACCTGGCCGACATCGTGGCCCTCGCCGAGAGTGGCAGGCTGAGCCAGTACCGGATGTGCCTGTTCCTCAACCCGTTCTATCTGACTGCCGCCGACCGGCAAGCCCTGGAGCGCTGCAAGTCGGAGGGGCGGACTCTCGTCTGGCTGTGGGGGCCCGGTCTCGGCCAGGTCGGCGAGTCGCTCTCCGTCGAGCGGGTCGCCGCCGTCACCGGCATCCCCGCGATTCGCCTGCTGCCGGAGCGGGCGGTGCCGACGTGCCGCATGGGCGCCGAGGCCTCGCCCCTCCTCCAGGGCCTCGCGGCCGGCTACGAGCTCGCCCCACGCGTGTTCAGCCCCGGCGATCAGTGGGAGCGCTTCGGCAACGAGATCGGCCCCCTCTTGTACGTGGACCCGCAGGCCACCGGCCCCGACACCCGGATCCTCGGCCACTGGGTTCTGGGCGGCAAGCTGCGGCCGGACATGGGTGCCTTCTGCCTGCGCGAGATGCGCCGCGACGGTGTGCGCCAGTGGGCCTCCGTCTACAGCGCCGTCCCCTACCTGTCGCCCGAGCTCTTGCGCAACATCGCCCGCGAGGCCGGGGTGCACATCTACCGCGAGACCAATGGGGTGCTGTTTGCGGACCGGCACTTCGTGGCAATCCATACCGGGGCGCAGCCGGCGACCGACCTGCTCCGGCTGCCGCTCAGCACCACCATCCATGATGTGCTCAACCACCGGACAGTGGGCCGCGACACCGCGAGCCTGCAGCTCAACGTGCCGGCCTACTCGACGGCGCTGTACTATCTGGGTGAGGGGCCTCCGGAGTAGGGCGAACACCACGGCCAACGACACGGAACAGGATGGACAGGATGAGCAGGATGACGGCAAACATCATCGCCTGCTTCTGCGGGCTGCTAGTGGCCGCGGGGGCGAGCGCCGTCGCCGAGACACCGGCGCCGCGGACCCGCCCGACGAGGCCCGAGACCGGCCCGACCTGGATCCACAATCCCGTCGTCCGGATCGAGCTGAGCTGCAACCCCTCCGTCGGTGCCTGGCAACTTGTCTGCTCACGCTGGGACGAGGCCGGCGGCCAGTGGCGCCTCGCCTTCCAGGGTAAGCTCGCCGGACTGATGCGCGATGATGCCCGCATGCGCCGCCATCGCGAGCAGTGGAAGGGCTACTATGTCTTCGACGGGGTGGTGCCCACCGATGTCCGCACCAGCCTGGTGGGCGGCAGCGCGACCCTCGACTGCCGGCTGACACGCGGAGACGCCTGGATGGACTACCGGGCCCAGATTCTCAGCGACACCGGGTACGTGTACTTCACCTCGCCCCGCCAGTCAGACCCCGGTCTCATCGGGCACTGCAGCCAGGCGTTCGCGGATGCCATGACGTACCTGGTGGTAGACGTCGCGGGGAGCGAGGCGGGGGTGCGCGAGGTCTCCGCCCGCGAGTGCCGCGGGCAGCATGTGACCGTCCAGTCGCAGCAGTACGTGGCAGCGTATCGCCCCGGAGTGAGCGCGGCCTACTTCATCCTGTGGCCGGGGCGTGAGAACCGACGTGTGATGTTCAGCCCGGGCGGCTTCCAGACGGCCTGGCTGGACTGTCCCTATCTGCTGTATGCCGGTGAGTTCGGTACCCGGCTGGATGCCGCCGCGGCCCGCCACCTGGCCACGGCGCTGCAGCTTCGGGCAGTGAACCTGTTGCCGGCGCAAGGAGGCAGCCAGTGACACAGCGAGATGGCTACACCAGGGGAACGCGACGGGACAGCGGCGCGCGGCGCGCCGCCCTCGCCAGCCTGATCGGCGTGCTGCTGATCGGCAGCCTCGCCGCCGCCCAGGAGAGCAGCGCCGGCTGCTGGCAGTTCTACGAGCGCTACCCCCAGTGGCAGGACTTCTACCCCTTCGGAGTCTATGGGGGCGACGAGGGCGACTGGGCCCCGTTCGGCATCGACACCCGCGCCTACAGCCAACTGATGACCGACACGCTGACGGAGAACGGCTTCAACGTGATCTGGGGCTCGGGCCTGCTTTACCTGTTCTATGGCAACTGGGCGCAGCTCG
>CAZIWQ010000027.1:8959-17266 GCA_964542355.1 uncultured Armatimonadia bacterium | reverse complement strand
GCTCAGAGACCCGCAGAAGCCACTCACAGCCGTCTCGCCGCTAGAGACCCGGCCGCCGTGCGTCGCTGGGACTTGCTTGCGGAATGGGGGGAAGACGCCAGGGGGGTACGTCGCCTACCACAGCCAGGCCCCCGATCATGGGTGGTCGGGGGCCTGAGCGCAAACGTCACAAAGCCTAGTTGCCGCCGCTGGTCACTCTGACCTTGTCAGCTCGCGGTCCCTTCGGGTCCTGCACGACCTCGAACTCGACCAATGCGCCTTCCTCTAGAGAGCGGTAGCCGTCGCCGGTAATGCCAGAGTAGTGGACGAAGACGTCTTCGCCTCCACCGTCGCGTTCGATGAAACCATAGCCCTTCTGATCATTGAACCACTTGACCTTGCCGGTCTCCACGCAATGCACCTCCTCTCTTGCCCGAACCAGCGCGCTGCTTTGCCCGGCAAGGCAAACGGCCATTGCCTTTGGAGCCCGACTGGTTTCGCTGACGTTCCATAACACCCTCGACCTTGCGACTGTGCAAAGCCCTTGTCCAGCGCAGCGCAGCCATGCTGCCTGTCCCACGTTACAACATAGCACCCACTGACACAAACTGTCAACGCCGAATCCACAAGATCAGGGCGAAGCACACGCGAGATGAGTCCGGCGGCCCGAAGCCGGCAGAGCGAGAGCCGTGTTGCGTGCGGCCGCCGCGTAGGTCGAGCGTCCCGCTCGACGCACCCCCCGGCGACCGGGACGGGCGGCCTCCGCGACGGCGGCTTGCCCCTCGCTGGCGCCCGGAGTCCGGGCCATCGCGGACGCTGAGGCGGAGGTGCTCCGGGGCCATTGCGGAATGTTCCGGCGGAGACAACACTGACCGGGAGAGGTGTTACGCGTGAAAGTCTACATCATGACCGACCTCGAAGGATGTGCCGGGATCCCGAGCTGGCACGACTACGGTTCGCCCGACCACCGCTGGTACGAGTACGCGCGCGAGCTCGTCACGCTGGAGACCAGTGCTGCGGTCCAGGGCTGTCTCGACGCCGGTGCGGACGAGGTGCTTGTGGTCGACGGGCACGGCAGCGGGGCCATCAACCCGGTCCTGCTCCACCCGGAGGCGAAGCTGCTGTTCGGCCGCCCGATGGGCTATCCCTTCGGCTGCGACAAGAGCTTCGCTGCGGCGCTGATGGTAGGTCAGCACGCCAAGGCGAACTCCGACGGGGGCCACCTGTCTCACACCGGTTCGTTCGAGGTCGAGAACGAGACAATCAACGGAGTGTCCGTCGGGGAGATGGGTGTGAACATGCTGTTCACCGCCTACTTCGGCGTCCCGACGGTTCTCGTCTGCGGGGATGAAGCCGCGGCGGCGGAGGCACGGGCGCTCGTGCCCAACATCGAGGTTGCCGCCGTCAAGGACGGACAGAAACGGGGGTCGGCCACCGGCCTGACCGGAGCCGAGAACAGTCGGTTCAACTGCGCCGCCGTCCACCTGCACCCCAGCAAGGCGCGCGAGCTGATCCGCGAGCGCGCCCGCCGCGGCATCGAGCGCGTGGGTGAGATCAACCCCTTCTGGATCGCGCCGCCCTACGAGCGGGTCCTCGTGCTGCGCAAGACGGAAGATGCCCCGGAGCGAACCGGGCACAGCCGGGCTGACGACCTGCTCGAGCTGCTCACCAGTGCGCCCTATGAGTGGGAGTGAGCAGCGCCGCCGCCAGGATCCGCTCCGCAACCTCCATCGTCTTGAGGGCATCGGCGAAGCTAGACCCCGGCTGGCGCCGTGACCGGACCGCATCGAGGAACTCGCGGTGCTTCGCCTGGAAGCCCCCGAACACGAACAACTCGTCGCTGCCGGCCACCTGGCGCGTGTCGTACTCTACGCCGACGGTATCCCCGTCGGCGTAGAGGCGTCCGCTGTTCTCGTGCTCGGCCTCCGCGCACACTCCCGGGGCGTGCATCTGGACGCGGAAGATGCGCCGGCCGCTGGTCCAACTGTTGAGCATGAGACCCGTCGCGCCGGTGTCAAACTCCAGCACCGCCGAGATGAAGTTGATGTCCGGCACGGTCACCCGGCGGGTCACGCTCTGCAGCCCCACGACCTCGCCGCCACACATCCAGCGGAGGGTGTCGATGGCATGCACACCGTCGTCCATCATGTGGTCGCGGGCCTCAAGGTAGGCGACTGCGGCGCACTTGTAGAACTCACACACCGCATGCACCATCGGGCCGTGCCGGAGGCACTCGTCGCGCAGTCGCACGACCAGGGGGCAGGTGCGGCGCTGGAAGCTCACCTGGGTGATGCAGCCGTGGCTGTCGGCCACGTGGGCGAGGGCCCGCGCCTGGTGCAGCGTGAGGCCCATCGGCTTCTCGATGTACAGGTTCAGTCCCTGGTGGAGGCACCACATCCACACGTCGAACATGAACTGCGGTTGGCCGATGGCGTAGACAGCGTCCGGTGCCACCGCCGCCACCATCGCGCGGTAGTCCCGGAACCGGCCCTCGACTCCGTACTTGTCCGCCGTCGTGTGCAGGCGTGTCTCGTCGAGGTCGCAGATCGCGCCGATCGTCACGTCCGCGAACGACGCCAGCGAGGGGTAGTGCACGGAGTTGGCCATCGCACCGGCCCCGACCACCGCCACCGTGAGCTTCGTCCGGCGGGATCGCGTCCTGGCGCTCTTCAACTGTGTGGTGCTCATTGTGTCCTCTCCTGTGAGCCCGCCGGCCCGATCCACATGCGTGGCTGATTGCGCGTGTCCAGCGTCTGGCGGACCGCGTTGAGCGTCGCCGCCGGATCGCCCTCGATCCGGTCGGCAAAGGTGATGAAGTGGGCGACCGGGGGGCTCTGCTCGATCCCGACGCCACCCCATCCGCCCCCCGGACCGGTCATGTGGGTGGCGGCGACCTCCGGCGTGATGAGGGCCAGGAGCAACCCGTCGTCGCGGGACTTGGCGCTCCAGGTCACCCCCCGCCCCACGGCGTGGATCGTCTCGTCAGAGCGGCAGACGGGTTCGCGCCGGCCGTTGGAGAACAGGGCAACGCCCGGGTGACCCTTGTCGCGGGCGAAGTTGGCGGGATTGTCATAGTCCCAGTAGAAGGGGACGGGGCCGGCGAGCATGACCTCGACCAGGGGACGGCCGGCATAGAAGGTGAAGACCTTCTCACTCCCCGCCGCCGCGGCGGTCGCTCGCAGGCGCACCATCACCGGCCCCGCAGCCTCGATGCCGACCGCGAATGGGGCGTCACGGTCGGCGAAGCCGCTGTCGGCGAACCCGGCCCAACCGGAGGTCCCCGGCGCAGTGATCTCCAGGTCCTGCAACGCCTTGACGTTCCACTCGAACACATGCGCACCGTGGGAGCCGACGAGGAAGCGAGCGCGCTCGTTCTCCACCCGCACGACGGCCCCCTGCTGCTTCGCCCAGATACCGACCGCGGACTGCGCCGGCTTGGGCGGGCGACCGACGGTGTCGTAGTAGATGGCGAACGTCCGCGTCGCCTGTGCGCCAGTCGTACCGGGCATGATGAAGACAACATTGCCGCTGCGCTCGGCCACCGCATCGTACTGCGTCAGCAGGGGCGTGAGCGCTCCGTCGGCGCGGTGCTCGACGACCCGGAGCGAAGCGGGGTCAGGGGTCTGGTCACCGAAGCTGACGCGCACTTCCACGGGATAGTCGACAAGCTCGCACGCTGTGGCCTGCACCTTGAGGGCGACCCGGTGCGGCCAGCGGGCGTCCCACCACTTCGCTCCCGGAGGCAGGATGTCGCCGGCCGCAGGGGCCGCGAACACGTTGCGCCGACTCGTCTCCACCAGCGTCAGGCCGATGGCCGCGGGCTCTGGCGGTCTCCCACTGCGGGTGAACTCCGCCCGGGCAGCGGTGAGCTGGTGGGAGCGGGCCGCCAGGTCCTTGTGCAGGCTATCGTAGCGGCCGAGCATCTCGCGCAGCCACCACGGTCGGTTCTCCCTCAGCCACAGCCGCTCGTACTCGGCCCGCAGCTCCTCGCTGGTGGTGACGAGCTCGTCCGCGGCGGCGCACACAAACTCGAGCGCTGCCGCGGCGGGCTTCGTGTCCGGATAGGCTCCCGCCGCCGCCGTGTACTGGTAGCATGACCACAGATGAAGCTGGCGCGCTCGCCCGATGTAGTGGAGGCGCCGCGCAGCGAACAGGAGGTAGTCGATGTCCTCGGCATCGATCCGCGCCTCTTCGCGCGCGGCCGCCAGCAGCGCGATCGCCGTCGCGGTCTTCTCGCATAGCTCCGTGCTCTGCCGCCGCACCGCCTCGAACGAGGTCGCCAGTGCGCTGAACGGCCGCACCCAGAAGGCGCGGTCACTGTTGCCCTGCGTCAGGGGATTGCCCCCACACGCGGTCAACAGCCCAATCGCCTGGGTCACCTTGTCGTCGGCGGTGCCGTAGCTCAACTGGGCGTAGCCGGCGTTGTAGTCATCGACGCTCGCCGCCGCGGGCCGCCAGGCACAGGCCGCGCCCCAGTTCGTGCCATAGAAGTTCCAGTGGAACAGGTTCTCGCCGTCGTCGTCCCACGTCGTGTTCAGCATCCCCAGCGCCCCGAGCCGCGCGCCGTCTCGCACGTAGTTGTGGATGTTCACGAGCGCGTTGTCATAGCGGGGGAAGACCTGCGACCAGCACGAGATGCCCGGGCAGACCATGAACTCAAAACCCGCTTTCACAAACGGCGCGATGGCGCGGTCATAGCTCTCGGCGGCCCCGTAGCCCCACGACAGCAGGATCGTGTCTCTCGCGAGCTGCTCGACAATGTCGGGATGCTGGAGCGCGATGTCCCCCCACATCATCATGCGCTTGCCCCAGTTGTCGCGGAGGATGTCGTGGATCCGGTTGACATGGCGCACGTAGACGCCGCCCACGCCGATCTTGTCGGCCAGCGGCTTGCTCGGGCCCTCCCCCAGTCCCTGGGTCTCATCGCAATTGACGTTGAACAGCTTCGAGGGGTACGCCGGCGCAATCTCGGAGTAGACCTCATCGAGGAAGCGGTAGCTGTCTTCCTTCGCCGGGGTGATGATGCCGCCGGTCTCGCGCAGGCTCGCATACTCGTGGTGGCGCAGGATCTGCCCGAAGTGCCCGAACGACTGGAAGTTGCCGACGAGCTCGACATGGTACTGGCCGGCATACTCCGCCAGCTCGGCGACCTGCTCGGCCGTGATGCCGTCGGGCGGCGCGATCACGGGGTGCTTCTTCAGCTTGAAGACATGCTCGGTGTAGAGCGTGAGCATGTTCTGCTTGAACTCGGCCATCGTGCGGATCTCGCGCTTGAAGAAGTCCATCGTGGGAATGGGACCGCGGCTGATATCATCGGAGTACCCGCGGTACTTCAGTCCCGGCCAGTCCAGGATCCGCACGCAGGGGATGGTGACACCATCGCGGTTGGCCCGGAGGAGCTGCTTGAGGGTCTGGATCGCGTAGAACGTGCCGGCCGGACCGACACCGGCGGCGACGATGTGAGTCGGCGCCACGAGCAGGAAGTAGGCTTCCGGGCCGTGCTCGCTCAGTCGCGCGACATCCTCCCCGTCCGTCTGCCTGGCAACCGGCGCGTCCCCCAGCTCGCCGATGATGACCGTTCGGGCATCGGCTGCGGGTGGCGTGGGCGGGAGCTTCAGGCTGAGCGTCAGCTCCGCCTGAAGCTGGGCCGCGGCAAACTGATCGGCCGTGCGGTCGGGGGCGGCCAGGGTGATGCGGGCGGCCGGCTCCCATGCGAACCGGTCGGACAGGAGCTCCAGTTGCTGGGGCTGGGGGATGAGCTTCAGACTCGCCGCCGACGCGCCGACGGCCGCAAGCATGCAGACACCGATGATGAGCGTATGGCTGCGCATCAGCCTGCCTCCTGGTGGTGTAGTGCCCTGCCACAGCATCGGTCGGCCGTTCCGCCCGGTACACCAACGCCCTGGAGGGCGGAGCAGGACAAGTGACTCACGGAGTCCGCCGCATCCAGTGCTTTGCGCGTCGAGTCACCCAGCCGCCCTCCCCTTCACCACGGCGCTCAGGCGGGGGGGACGGGCGCGAGCGCCGGAGCCCGCGGGCTCACGAGCCTGTCGACAAGCCTTGTGGGCGCGGCTTCCAGCCGCGCCGGTCCCGCATAACCAGCGGCCCGTTGTAGGAGCGGCTTCCAGCCGCGATGCCGTGCCTCCAGCCGCGATGGGTGTGGCGATGCGCGACGAGCCCTTCGCCGCCGCACAGGGCGCGGGCGGGCTCTGCCGCGGCACAGCCCTGTCCTTGCGTGAGAAGTCGCGGCTAGGAAGCCGCTCCTACAGGGGGGGCCTCAGAGCGAAGGACTGGCGCGGCTGGTAGCCACGCCTACACCCGTGACAAACCCGAGCGGCGTGTTCCCCCGCCCCCCCGCAACAGCGGTATCGGGCTAGTTGGCCCTTCCCTCCCGGAGGACCTCCGTGGGGGCAGTGCGAGCTGAGGCGAGAGAGGTGCAAGCCTCCCTCGCAGGGAAGCATGCACCATCTGCCCTCCCGTACGGCGAAGAGGGATGAGGCGCCGGCGCGGAGCGCTGCTGGAGACCCCATGTGCGATCGTGTTCGCGCCAAGGAGAGAGACTGATGACAGAGGCGAAGAAGCATGTCTGTGCTACGTGTGGCAGTGTCACGTGCGAGGCCGGGCACCTGTGCACGCCACTCGACCTGGAGGACAAGACGTGTGACTGGTGTGGCTCCCTGATCGTCAACGAGCGCCACATGTGTGGGGGGAAGCTGCCGGAGGTGGCCTACATCTGCAACTCGTGCGGCCGCACCGCAGTGAGCCCGGATCACCTGTGCAAGCCCGAGAAGATCAAGTAGCGCCGCGCGGGCGCCGGCTCGCCTGCGCAATGCAAACGGCGGGCAGGACCGAGGTCCTGCCCGCCGCATTGTTGCCCGGGGTCAGTCGGACGTGGGTGGCCCGACTAGCCCTGGCTCCGCCCCTCTGCAGGGGCGGGCCGGTTCACGTTGTCCATCCAGCCCACCTCCTTCTTGTCGCGGCATCGCCCCCGGCTCGGCGAGCCGGTACGGCAACGATGCGCGGGTGATGGATGGCCGCCCGCTTCGCTCGCGATCAGAGACGAAGCCCCCGCAGATGCTGATCAGGCGTCCGGGGGTTACCTGCGGGCGATCAACCCCACAGGTCGGCTGCCATCAAAAGGAGTCCCTCAGTGGCAGTCACGAACGGTATCCGCCGCAACCACTATCTTCTATCGCCTGTGCCGCGCGCGCTGCTAAGGGCGAGCCGTCAAGCCTCGTTGCGGGGCCCCACCACCACCCGCACATGCCGGTCGGGCGGGAAGTACGCACGGGCGGCCTCGCGGATGTCCTCGCGCGACACTCCCCGGACGATCGCCTCGTAGCGGTCATAGTAGTCCGCCCCCAGGTTCCACTGCTCGATCGCAAGCAGGGCCTGCGCCATGCTGCTGCGCGTGTCCAGCAACATCGCGAGCGATCCGAGCAGGCTGTGGCGCAGTTGGTCGTGCTCCGGCTCCGTCACGAGCTCCTCCTGCATCAACCGCATCTGGGCTGTCATCGTATCGGCGGCCAGCATGACGTTCCTGGGGTCGACGCCGGCCTGGCAGAACCACATGCCACTGCCGTGGGCCTGTTGCGCCTGGGCAAAGCAGTAGTAGGCCAGTCCCAGCTCGTCGCGCACGGTCTTGCCGAAGCGCCCCATGAACCCCAACTGCCCCAGGATGCTCGTGGCGAACGCCAGCCGATAGTAGTCCGGGTCCGTGCGTGCAACGCCGGTCGAGGCGAGGATGAGGTCACACTGGGTCTTGTTGCTCATGGCGACATCGTGCGTCACTGTCGCAGTGGGGGGGGCCGCGGTGAGCGTGGGCCACGGCGGGGTCGTTCCGGGCGGCCGCCAGGCGGCAAACCGGTCGGTGACAGCGGCGACGGCGCCGGCGGGATCGACGTCGCCGACGATCACGACGACCGTGCGCTCGGGTCGCAGCGCCGCGTGGTGACAGGCGATCAGGTCGTCGCGGGTCAGCGCCGCGACCGCCTGTTCGGTGCCGGACTCCCAGACATGGTAGGGGTGTCCGGCCGGGTACAGTAAGCGGCGCGTCTCCCGCAGCGCGACGCTGCGCGTGCTATCGGCCTCCTGGCGCAAGGCAGTCAGCACCTCGCTGCGGACCTTCCCCAACTCCTCGTCAGGGAAGACCGGCCGGGTCAGCACATCGGCGAGGGTGTCGAGCAGCAGGTCGAGATTGGCGGTGAGCGCATTCCCGTCGAACCCGATGCTCTCGAGGTTGCCGCTCACGAAGAGGGTTGCTCCGACGCCGTCGAGCGCCTCGTAGATCTGTTGGTGGGTGCGCGTGGTGGTCCCGCGGACGATGGA
>CAZIWQ010000027.1:0-8949 GCA_964542355.1 uncultured Armatimonadia bacterium | reverse complement strand
GCGGGGGAGCATGGCGGCAGTAACGCGCGCACGGCCGGCCTGCGCCTCCGTGTCGAGCAGCGCACCACCGGCGACAAGGCCGCGCACCGATACCGCGGGCGTTACCGCCGAGCGACACGCGACGATGCGCAGACCGTTGTCGAGGGTCGTGCGCTGAGCGTCGCGCAGCACCTCGAGCCCGGTGTAGCAGAAGTGGCGGAACTGCTGGGGCGGTGGCGCCGATGGCTCGGAGGGCCCCCCGGGGTCGCCGGTGGGAATGAACAGCCCGACGGTCTGGTCGGTGGGGCGCAGGTAGGTCTGGGCGACACGGAGGACGTCCTCGGCCGTGACGGCCGCCACTTTGGCCTCGAGCTCGGAGAGCGAGTGGTACGAGCCGGTCATCTCCGCCTGGCCCAGCAGCCCGGCGATGCCAGTCACCGACTCCCCGGCGTAGGCCATGGCCGCGGCGAGCTGGGTCTTCGCGCGCGCCAGCTCGTCGGCAGAGGGTGGCTCGGCCGCGGCCTGCGTGATGACGGCCATCAGGGCGTCCTCGACCCGTTCGGGCTCGACCCCGACGCGCACCGCGGCCGAGAACGTGCCCAGCCCGGGGTCGATCTGCGCGGGGGTCAGGCTGCAGTCGGTCGCGGAAGCCAACTGCGTCTCCACCAGGGCCCGGTACAGCCGGCAGGTGCGCCCGCCGCCGGCGCCGGGCGCCATCCACGCCAGCGGGCCGGTGCCCCCGAGGATCGAGGTGAGCACCCGCAACGCGGCCTCGTCCGCATGACCTGCACCCGGAACGTGGAAGGCAGTCTGCAGGTAGCTAACCGTGCCGGGGCGGCGCAGGTAGATGCGGCGCTCACCCTCCTGTGGGGGCTCCACCGACCGGATCTCCTGCGGCACCGCCACGCCCTCGATCCCCCCATACAGCCGCGTCACATCCGCCAACATGGCCCCGGTCTCGAAGTCGCCGACGATGACGAGTACGGCGTTGTTGGGGGCGTAGTGGGACTCGTAGTACTGCCACAGGTCCTCGCGAGTGATGCGCTCGAGGTCTGCGCGCCAGCCGATGACCGACCAGCGGTACGGGTGTGTGCGCAGAGCGGCGAGGGCCAGCTCCTCGTACAGCAGGAAGATCGGGTGGTTCTCGGCCCCCGCCCGCTCCGCGAGGATCACGGTGCGCTCGGAGGCGACCTCGTCCGGCTCGAAGCGCGCACTGGCCATGCGGTCCGCCTCGATGCGCAGTCCCAACTCGGCATGGGCGGCAGGAAGGGTCTCGAAGTAGACTGTGAAGTCGCTGCTGGTCATCCCATTGTTGAACCCGCCGACGTTGGACACCTCGCGGAAGATGTCGCCCTTGCCGAACTCGGCGCCGCCCTTGAAGCACATGTGCTCGGCCCAGTGGCTGATCCCAGTGATCCCGGGACGCTCGTTGCGGCTCCCGACCCGGTACCAGGCCCACACACTGGTGATCGGGGCGTGGTGCTGCTCGACCGTGAGGACCGTCAGTCCGTTGTCGAGCCGCGTTTCTTGCACGGGGAAGTTCAGCATGCTGCTCTCTCCTTTGCCGCAGTGGAATGAGGCCTGGCCCGGCAGTGTCACTCGCGGTAGGCACGGACCTCGAACACGCGTGCCGAGCGGTCTCCGTTGGTGGCCAGCACCGTCAGCCGCAGGGCGTCAGTGGTCACGGCGTCGAAGTGGTGCACGCGTCGACGCTGGAAGTTGCCTCGGATCGAGGCAATCGTCGTCCAGCCTGATCCGCGCCGGCACGACAGCTCGTAGTCGCGCACGCACTCGGGCACGAGCGCCAGCGTGTGGTAGGCGTCATTGAGGTCAGTGTCGAACGTCAGGATCGCCGTATTCATCTCAACAGGTTTGCTGAAGCTCAGTTCCACCCATTGCGGCAGTGGTTGGTCCGGGTCGGAGGCCCACAGGTTGGTGGCGCCATCCGTCACGCGGGCCACACCGTTCGTGACGTTCTCCGCGCGATAGTCGGCGGGGATGGCAAGCGCCGGTCGCGTGTAGAAGGCGTAGTACTGCCCCTTGAGCACCTGCCAGCTCCCCTGGGCCCCGCCCCCGTAGGCCCGGCATGCGTCGCGCGGCGCCCGCGTCATCAGCCGCCATGAGAGCCCCTCCGTCGGCCCCAGCCAGACCCAGACGAAGGGGGCGCGGAGCTGTGTCTGCAACTTGAACTCGACCCAGCTCTCCCGCTGTGGCGGCACGACCGCGGTCGCCGTCACGAGGTCCGCCCCGGGGGCGAACTCCCCCGCCGCCGTGGCCTCCCGTACATGCACGACGACGGGCGTCGGAGTGGGGAGGAGGGAGGAGAGCAACAGATAGACCGTGTCGAGGGCCTGCACGTCCCCGCGCGGGAACATGACGGCCCGGCTGGTGGTGAGTGCGTGGCGCTTGTCCGCTCGCACCTGCTCGCGCCCGAACAGGTCACCGCGTGCCGTGCTCGAGGCGCTCACGTGCGCCGTGCGGGCGAGGTCGCCCGGGTCCTCGTTGCGCAGCCCCGGGATCGTCTGGTCGTGCTTGAGCAGCACCTGCTGTAGCTCGGCCATGTGATTGGTGTACAGGCCGCGCGGAGTGGTCTGACGCTGCAGTGCGAGTGCCGCCGCGGTGCCCGCCGCCTGTCCCAGGGCCGCGAGCGTGCCCTGGACCCGGACACTCCCGAGCGCAATATGGGTCACGCTGACATCGCGGCCCGCACAGAGCAGGTTCTCGATGCTCTGCGAGTACAGGCAGCGGAACGGGATCGTGTAGATGGGCACAGGCGCATCGCAGTCGAAGGGGCCCGCAGTGCCGGAGTAGATCCCCTGCGGATGGTGCACGTCGAGAGGCCAGCCACCATACGAGATGCGGTCGGGGAACACCGCGGCGTTCTGCGCGTCATTCTGGGTCAGCGTGTAGTCGCCAACGAGACGTCGTGACTCGCGCCTGGCCTCGACGATGGGGACGTCGGCGAGGGCCCAGTTGGCGGCGCGAGCGCGCTCGGGCCAGGTGTTCTTGATGTAGTCCCAGTAGCCGTAGGTGATGCGCAGCAGCTCGTCACGCGAGCGCTCGGCATCCACCAGCGGATCGATGTCGCCCCGGCGCTCGAGCCACCAGTCACCACTGGCGAAGTGGGTGATCGTGCGCGCGAACTCCTCGGCGCGGGGGAACTGCGGGGCCCACCGCGGGGGGAAGTAGGGAGCCGGCTTGCCGGTATCGACGGCGCGGTAGGCGATGGCGCGCTCCCCCATGAGACAGCCACTCATGGTCACGGGGTCTGCCCGCACGGGCGCCAGGCTCTCCCCGAACTCGGTGCGAGCCTCGCGGCCGCGCCGGGTGCGCGCCCCGGCGTAGTAGCCGACCCAGCCGTCACCGGTGCAGTCGATGAACATCCGGCCCCGGTAGACGGCGCGCGTGTTCTCAAGCGTGTCCACGGCCGTGGCCGCCGCGATGCGGCCGCGAGCGGCCATCTGCACGCCGATGACATGCTGGTTGAGGAAGACGGAGAGGTTCGTCTCGGCCTGCGCCGCCCGGGCGAAGGCGCCGCTCATGCGGCTCTCGCCGAGCCAGGCCTTGAGGCGCCCCAACTCCTCGATGATCCCGGTCTCGCGGGCGTTTGGGTGCGAGCTACCGGCTCCGTTGATCGGGACGCCGAGCTCGGAGCTGGAGTTGCCGCCGAGCACCGGACGGTCCTGGACGAGCGCGGTGCGGGCGCCCAGGCGCGCGGCGGCGAGGGCGGCACAACACCCGGCCGCCCCCGCACCGACGACGACCACGTCGAACTCCCCCGCGTCGGTCACCCCGAGCGGGACGCCGGTCAGGCGGCTGCGAGTGCGCCGGATCTCCTCCGGCCCCGTCGGGGGACGATACCCGAGGTCGCTCGTGAGGATCAGGGCGTCGCAGCGCCCGTAGTAGCCGGTCAGGTCGTGCAGGGCGAGCGGGACCTCCCCGGCCGGCAAGTCAAACTCCCCGGCCGACTCCCAGCCCCAGTCTCCGGTCCTCGCAGCTCCCAGCGTGACAGCCGACGTCACCTTGCCGACGATGAGTGTGAAGCGCCCGGGCGAATGGTCGGGGAGCCAGTTGCGGGTGCGGACCCAGACGCGATAGCGGCCCGCGCGGGCCACCGGTACTCGCACCGTGGCGTCCGGCACCGGCGTCCCGATGCCGGCGGCGATCAGGTACGCCGACCCCATCAGGTGCACAAACTGGGTGTCGAGCAGCCAGCCGCCATAGTCGCTGAAGTCCTCGGCGTCAACCCAGATCACCCCTTCCGCTTGTGGCTTGATCTCGCGCGGCGGCTTGCGGAACACCACGGACGTCACCCCCACGGGCTTGGCCTCGAACCGGACGCCCTGCTGGGCCTGCAGGCTCGCGAGGCCCGCGCGGTGCGAGGCCGCGACCTCGGCCGGGGACAGGGCGCGATCGTAGATCCGGAGCTCATCGACCGTGCCTGCGAGCGGGGCCGTGGGATCGGCTGCGCGGGCCGGCGGCGTGCCGACCAGGCAGGCGGTCACGACGCACACGGTGAGGGGCAGGATAGTGCGGCCGGCGCATCGGGTCATCACGCGCTCGCCTCCATCGGATCGGAGTGCGTTTCGCCTGCCGACGGGCTTGCAGGCGCGGGCTGCAGTGCAGGTACATTCACTCCCGGGAGCGCCGGAACCTTGTCGGCGCATGTGGACAGCCAGGCAGGCCATCCGGGCCACCGCGCGGAAACCACGACGACGAGGTCAACGCGCTGTTCGGCCTCGACGGCCTCCGGGAGACCATCATCTACCTCACGGCAGTGGGCCGGGGCGTCTGAGAGAGTCCGTCCATGAAACCAACTCGTGCGGCACGTCTGCTCCTGGTCACTTCCGGCTTCGTCGCCGGCGTCGGGCAAGTCCTGCTCATCCGTGAGCTCTTGTTGGCGTGCTTCGGGAACGAGGTCTCGCTCGGGCTGATGCTGGCGGCGTGGCTCGTCTGTGGGGCCGCGGGAACGCTCCTGGCCTCGCGCCACGGCCAGGGCGAACCCTCGCTCCCGCACACGGTCGCGGGGGCAGTGAAGCTGGCTGCGCTGTGCGCCCCGGCCCTGTGTGTCGCGATCGGCTTCGTGCGCGTCTACCAGTCCCTGGCCACCGTTGTCCCGATGCAGTTGGCCGGCCTGGCCGGTGGGCACCGGATGCTGACCCGCCTGCTGACGGTGTACATTGCGGTTCAGCCGGGTGAGATGCTGGGCCCCCTGCACCTGATTGTGATCAGCCTCGGCGCCGCGGTGCTGCCGGCGTTGGTCGCCGGGGCGCTGTTCGCCGTCAGTCTGCGGGCCTACGGCGAGCTGCGCGCGGGCGACGGCGCCGCGGCGGGCCAGGCCTACGCGCTGGACGCCATCGGCCACCTCGTCGGCGGCGTCCTGCTCGGATGGGCCGCGGTGACGGTGCTCAACCCCTTCACTACCGCCTGCGTGGCGGCGCTGACGTTGTGGGTCGCAGTCATTGCGCTCGCGCGGCAAGTGGACGCTGCGGCACGCTGGCCCACTCTCATCGGCAGTGCTCTCCTGGCGGCACTGCTCGTGGGCTCGTTCGCGCTCCAGAAGACGACGGCCGCGGCCCGCTGGCATGGCAGGCAACTCCTGGATGAGGTGAGCTCAGTCTACGGACATGTCGCGGTGGCGCGGCAGGGGGGGGAGGGGGTCGTGTTCTACGAGAACGGCGTCCCCACCGGTCTCTCCCCGGCGCTGCCGAACGTCCAGGAGCTCGTGCAGTTCGCCCTGCTGCAACACCCGGCTCCCCGGCGTGTCCTGCTCGTCGGCGGGGGGGCCACGGGCGGGTTGCTCGAGACGCTGAAGCACCGGCCACTTGGGGTGGACTATGTCGAGATCGACCCGGCGGTGCTCCGCTTCGCCCAGAAGTGGGTGGCCGGCCCCGATCGGCAGGCATTGGATGACCCGCGTGTCTCACGCCTGGTAACGGATGGGCGGCTCCTGGTGAAGCAGGCTGCCGCCGGGCGTCGCCCCCGCTATGACGTGATCCTGTTGCTCTTGCCGGACCCCTCGACGGCACTGCTGAACCGCTTCTACACGGCCGGATGGTTCCGCGAGGCGCGGGCGGCGCTCAACCCCGGCGGAGTGCTGGCATGGCAGATGTCGTCCTCGCGCCACTACTTCCGACCGTCACTCTTGCACCTCAACGCCAGCATCCTGCAGGCGGCCAAAGCCGCGTTCCCACGGATGGTGATGATGACAGCCGATGACAGCCTCGCCCTTGCTGTGGGCGACGAGCAGGCGCAGTTGACCGACAGTTGCCCGCGCCTGAAACAGCGGATGGACAAGCGCCACGTGAGAGCCGACCAGTTCGCCGCGGTCGCCCCCGACCGGCTGGACCCCTACAACAAGCACTACGTCCTGGACGAGCTTGCCAAGCGTCCCCGGGTGAACGCCAATGAGGACCTGGCCCCGATCGGGTACTTCTACGACCAGGCGGTCTGGCTCGGGTTCTACTCGCCCGCTATCGAGGCGCTCTACATGCGCCTGGGGAGACTGACACTGGGTGACCTGGTCCGGCCCGGGATCGTGCTCCTGGTGCTCCTGCTGCTGGCGGGGCTCCACCGCGTGGGGAGGGACGCATACGTCCCGCTGGCGATCCTTGTCACCGGCGCGCTGGGGATGGCGCTGGAGCTGTGCGTCGTGTTCGCCTACCAGGCCTTCTACGGCTATGTCTATCGCCAGGTCGGCGTGATCATCGGGGCGTTCATGGTGGGGCTGGCCGCGGGGGCGTCCGTCGCGGCCGCGCTGGCGCGCCGGATGAGTGCGCAGCGCCGTGCGAGCTGGTGCCTCGCTGCAACTCAGGGCGCGACCGTCCTGCTAGCATTGCTCCTCCCGGTGGCGCTCGGCCGCATCGCCGGTGGCAGAGAGGTCATCGCGCTGTCGCCTGCGGCGGCGCTGCTGGCGTTCCCGGCCCTCACCATCCTCGTCGGGCTGGCGGTGGGGATCCAGTTCCCGCTCGCCATCCGGGCGGTCGCGGGCCGGGCGGACGACAGCGTGACGCCACAGGCGAGCGCCGCCCGCCAGGCGCGGGCCGGCGCGCTGCTCTACGCCGCCGACCTCATCGGGGCCTCGCTCGGGGCGGCCACCATCGGCGCGGTGCTGATCCCGGTGCTGGGGATCGCGCAGACCTGTCTCGCGGGCGCGTGCCTGAGCGGCGCCGTGGCCGGCCTGTTGGCCCTGCGGGCGGGCCTGTCGCGCTAGCGATGCTTGGCGAGGTAGGCCTTGACCCAGCACGTACAGAGCGGTGGGTTGGGGGTCAGCTCGAGGTAGCGTCTGAAGCAGCGCACCGCCTCGGTCGTGTTCTTCGTGACCTTCGCGTGGACGGTACCCAGGTGCAGCCAGGCCGGGGCCAGTACGGGGTCGATGGCGAGGGCGGCCTGGTACTCGGCGATGGCCTGCGTAGTCTGGCGCTGCGTCTGGAGCGCGCGCCCGAGGTTGAGGTGGGCGCCCGCCGAGCGGGGCTTGAGCTTGAGTGCTGCGCGGCAGGCGCCGATCGCCTCCCGGCTCTTGCCCTGATCGTTGAGGGCGGAGCCGAGATTGATGTAGGCGGCGGCGTTGCGCGGGTTGAGCTGCACTGCCCGTTTCCACTCACCGATGGCCGCGGCAAGCTTCCCCTGGGCGTAGAGCACAACACCCAGGCCCGTGTGGGCCTGGTCGCTGCGCGGATCGAGCGCGATGGCGGCCCGGAACTCGGCGGCCGCCTCCGGCAGCCTCCCCCGGGCGTGCAGGGCCATCCCGCGCGAGCAGCGCGCCGCGGCACTGTCGCCCGCCGCCATCAGGGGCGCCGGCGCAGTCAGCAGTACCAGCGCAACTAGCAGAGCGGCCGAAAAGCCGTACCGAGGCCGCGACGCTACGCTCAGAGGCCCGCAGAAGCCACTCACAGTCGTCTCCAGGGTCACATAGCCCGTTCGCATGCGTTCCCTCTCACCGACACCTTCGCTGCGGGCGGCGCGAACCCTTCCTGTGACCCACCGGCCCGACTGCTCCTCAGGTGGCAGGACACGCGGGCACGGGTGCCGAACCATCTTCTCCGTGCGGCAGGAACGCCTGGCCGGTGCTATCCTCAGAGCGACCGCCGCGCGCAGGGTTCCATCCATCAGTTCCAGGCGGCGCGGGTCCGGGCCCGCAGGACGCGGGGAGGGCACGGGCCGCCGCCTGAGCAGTCTCAGGGAGGCATACTGCCATGTCTGTACGAGAGAAGTTCGAGCTGACGGGGCGTATCGCGGCCGTCACGGGTGGTGCGCGCGGGATCGGGCGTGCCTGCGCCGATGCGCTACAGGAGATGGGGGCCAAGATCGCCCTCCTCGATATCCTGCCAGACCGGCTGGATCAGTCCGCCGCCGAGATGGGCAACGGGACGATCGGCGTCGTGTGCGATGTGACCGACAAGGCCGCCGTCGCCGCCGCCTTTGAGCGCGTGACGACTCAGTTCGGGCGTCTCGACATCCTGGTCAACAGCGCCGGGATCTGCATCTGGGCCAAGGGAGAGGAGATGACCGAGGAGGAGTGGGACAAGGTGATGGACATCAACCTGAAGGGCACATTCCTGTGCACGCAGGCCGCGGGCCGGATCATGATCGCCCAGGGCTCCGGCTCGATCGTCAACATCGCCTCCATGTCTGGCAGCATCGTCAACCGGCCCCAGACCCAGGTGTCGTACAACGCCTCTAAGGCCGGGGTGATGCACCTGACGCGCAGTCTCGCCGCCGAATGGGCCCAGCACAACGTGCGCGTGAACAGCATCAGCCCCGGATATACGCTCAGCGAGCTCACGCGCCAGTTCCCGCAGTACTTCGACGGCTGGATGCCCTACATCCCGCTGGGGCGGATGGCCGATCCGGAGGAGCTGGTGGGTGCGGTTGTCTACCTGGCCTCCGACGCAGCCTCCTACACCACGGGCCATGACCTCGTCATCGACGGCGGGTATTCGGTGTGGTAGCGCGGGCGCGCTACCCGCC
>CAZIWQ010000026.1:9611-17370 GCA_964542355.1 uncultured Armatimonadia bacterium | reverse complement strand
CCCCGTCCATCTGGGCGGCGCCGGTGATCATGTTCTTGATGTAGTCGGCGTGGCCGGGGCAGTCCACGTGGGCGTAATGGCGGTTGGCGGTCTCATACTCCACGTGGGCCGTGGCGATGGTCAGGCCGCGCTCGCGCTCTTCGGGCGCGGCGTCGATCTGATCGTACTCCATGACTGTCGCTTTGCCTTCGCCACTGAGCGCCAGGTTCTTGGTGATCGCCGACGTCAGCGTGGTTTTGCCGTGGTCAACATGCCCGATGGTGCCGATGTTAACGTGCGGCTTGGTCCGCTCGAACTTTTGCCTGGCCATACTTGCCACTACCTCCCGATGGCCGGTGGCTGCCGGCCCTCACGTTTCGTAACAGTGTCTGGACGCCTCGTTATCGGCTGTGTCGCGGGTGCCGGAGCGTGCCCGCCTGCCCCGTCGCCGGCTACCCGGTCCGTCCCAGGACGGCATCGCTGTCCGGAACCGGCTGGTACGACTTGGGCTCCATCGTGTACGTGGCCCGCCCCTGGGTGAGCGAGCGCAGGGCTGTCGAGTAGCCGAACATGCCGACGAGCGGCACGCTGGCCATGATTGTCTGGGTATCGCCGGCGCCGCCGACCATGCTGTCGATCGAGGCGCGCCGCGTGTTGAGGTCGTTCACGACATCCCCCATGTAGGCTTCGGGGGTGATCACCTCGGCGGCCATGATCGGCTCGAGCAGGACCGGAGCCGCCTTTGCGTAACCGTCGCGGAATGCCATCCCGGCAGCGATGCGGAACGACATGTCGCTCGAGTCGACCTCATGGAACGAGCCCCCGAGCAGCACGGCCTTGATCCGCGTGGCGGGGTAGCCGGCGAGCGGCCCGCTCTCGAGCGCCTCGCGGACCCCCGCCTCCACGGCGGGGATGAACTCCCGGGGGATCACACCGCCACGGGTCTCGTCAACAAACTCAAGGTGCACGTCTTCGGGTGCCGGCTCGAGCCGCAGTTGGACGTGTCCGTACTGCCCGCGCCCGCCCGTCTGGCGGACGAACCGCGCCTCACCCAGCGCCTCGCGGGTGATCGTCTCCTTGTAGGCGACCTGCTGCTTGCCGACGCCCACATCGACATTGAACTCTCGCCGCAGGCGGTCGATAATGATCTCAAGGTGCAGCTCGCCCATGCCGGAGATGATCTGCTGGCCGGTATCGCGGTCGGTACGCACTGTGAACGTCGGGTCTTCGAGCGCGAGCCGCGCCAGGGAGTCACCCAGGCGGTCCTCATCGGCCTTGGTCCGCGCCTCGATGGCGAGCGAGATGACCGGGTCCGGGAAGCTGATCACCTCGAGCAAGATCGGCGCGGCGAGCGCACACAGCGTGTCGCCGGTGTGGGGCGCCGACAGCCCCACGATGGCGATAATGTCACCCACCTCGACGGCTTCGAGGTCCTCGCGCCGATTGGCATGCATCCGGAGGAGGCGCGCGAGTCGCTCCTTCTTCCCGGTGCGGACGTTGAGGACCGTCTCGCCCTTCTTCACGCGCCCGGAGTAGACGCGCATGTAGCTCAACTGGCCGACGAACGGGTCACTGATGACCTTGAAGACGTAGCCGCAGAACGCCTCCTCAACGGACGGTTTGCGGATCAGTGGCTCCTCGGTCTTCGGGTGCATCCCCTCGATGTCGTGGATCTCCGCCGGACAGGGGAGCAGGTCCACAATGGCATCCAGCAGGGGCTGCACGGCCTTGTTGCGCAGGGAGGTGCCGGTCAGCACCGGGACGAGCTTACCGGCGATGGTGAGCCGGCGCAGCGCCTGCCACAGTTGCTCGGTCGTCGGCTCCTCGCCCTCGAGGTAGAGGTTCTCAAGGTCCGCGTCGTTCTCAGCCAGCGTGACTACCAGGTGCTCGCGGAAGGTGTCCACCCGCTGCTGCATGTTGGGCGGGATCGGGACCTCCTCGAAGGTATCGCCCAGCTCCGCCTCCCACTGGTAGGCGCGTCTCTCGACCAGGTCGATGATGCCGGAGAACTCCGACTCGGCCCCGATCGGGAGCTGGATGGCGATGACGTGAGCCCCCAGCCGCGAGCGCATCTGGTGCAGGACATCGTGGAAGTCGGCGCCGACGCGGTCCATCTTGTTGATGAACACGATCCGGGGGACCCGGTACTTGTTCGCCTGGCGCCACACCGTCTCCGACTGGGGCTGAACGCCGCCGACGGCGCACATGACCATGATCATGCCGTCCAGCACTCGCAGCGAGCGCTCAACCTCGGCGGTGAAGTCTACGTGTCCGGGAGTGTCGATGATGTTGATGCGGTGCTCGCGCCACTCGCAGGTTGTGGCGGCACTGGTGATCGTGATACCCCGCTCCATCTCCTGGGGCATCCAGTCCATCGTCGCATCGCCATCATCCACCTCGCCCATGCGGTGCACACGACCGGTGTAGTACAGAATACGCTCGGTGGTGGTCGTCTTGCCCGCATCGATGTGGGCGGCGATCCCGATGTTGCGGACCTTGTCTAACGGGATTCTGGACACGCTGCAATCATTCCGCCCTTGGACCGACTTGGCTTGCCAAAGTTCACCTGACCGCTCTACCAGCGGTAATGCGAGTACGCCTTGTTGGCCTCGGCCATGCGGTGGACGTCGTCGCGCTTCTTGACAGACGCGCCCTCACGGTTGGAGGCCTCAATGAGCTCATTTGCGAAGCGCTCGACCATCGTGCGCTCGGGCCGACTGCGCGCCGCCTGCACCAGCCAGCGGATGCACAGCGTCGTCTGGCGCCGGACGCTGACCTCCACCGGGACCTGGTAGGTGGCGCCACCCACGCGGCGGGGTCGCACTTCGACCTGCGGGGTGATGTTGCGCATGGCCTGGGCGAACACTTCGAGCGGGTTCTTTCCGGTGCGCTCGCCGATCAGTTGCATCGCCCCGTAGAAGATCCGCTCGGCGACGACTTTCTTGCCGTCGAGCATCAGCTTATTGATGACCCGCTGGACAGTGATACTGTCGAAGACGGGGTCACGTCCGGACACGCGTTTCGGCGCCTCTCCCCTGCGTGGCATGCACAAGCACCTTCTTTTGATCTGCGGCCGTTGTCCGTTCAGGCCGGCGGTCTGCGGCATCGGGCGGTGCGCGCACCGCGCGGATGTGCGTCGTTATGCGCAGCAATCATCGGTGTCAGAAGCGGCCCCCCTCGCGGAGGGCCGGACGGCCCGGCGGTCACCGGGGTGATGGCGGGCCGGGATCAGCTAGGTCTTCTTGGTGCCGTACTTCGAGCGGCTCTGCTTGCGGTTCTCAACCCCGGCGGCGTCGAGCGTGCCGCGAATGACGTGGTACTTGACGGAGTTGAGGTCTTTGACGCGGCCGCCGCGCACGAGGACGATCGAGTGTTCGGCGAGGTTGTGGCCTTCACCGGGAATGTATGCCGTGACCTCCTGGCGGTTGAACAGCCGCACGCGAGCGCACTTGCGCAGCGCGGAGTTGGGCTTCTTGGGTGTCTGCGCCCAGACGCGGGTGCACACCCCACGGCGCTGAGGCGCACCTTCGACCCATCGCGACTTGCGCTTCTCGGCGTTCCAGACGACCTTGAACGCCGGGGTGCTCATCTTGCGCTCCTTCTTCTTGCGGCCCTTCCGCACCAGTTGGCTGATCGTGGGCACACACTTCACTCCTTCATGGCGTGCTGCCGAGGCATCCGCTGTGATGATTTTGAACCCTCTGGAGAAAAGCAAAGCCCCTCGTCTTGAGCGGGAGAGGGGCTCAGGCTGCAAACCGGTTGGCGAAGCAAATACCGCACCTCAGTTGAGGCGTCGTGTAGGCTTCGGCCCCCTTGATGCCGGGTGCCACGGTCGCGCGATGCGCGCGCAAAGGTGGCGGACTACAGCCCCATGCTCATCCAGCGAAACGACAGACAGGTAGTTCGCGCGCGTCGGCGACGTTGCGCTCTCAAGGACGCTCGCGCTTGCCATGCCACTCAAACGACGGCTTAGTATAGCGAACCCGTCGCATACTGTCAAGGCGTTCGGGCAGGTTCTGCCGGTGAATTTCGGCCGCGGCCGCATCCGACCGCGATGGCCGTGTCGCTAGTCGGCCGCGTCGGGCGCCTCATCAGTCTCAGTCTCAGTCTCAGTCGCACTCGCAGTCTCGGCCTCCGCCTCGTCGGCGTCGTCCTCCACGCCGAGGTCGTCATCGTCGCCCAGATCCTCGTCCTCGTCCTCGATGTCGGGCTCCCCCTCATCGATCGGGTCGAGCACCGACATGCCGGCATCGCGGGCCGCCTGAATGTCCTCGAGCAACTGCTCGAGGGCGTCCTTGGGCTCGGCCACGAGCACGGGCGGCTGGGCGCGCATGAACTCGCGGACGTCCTCGGAGTAGCCGATCTTGCGGTCGCGATGCTGGGGCATGCCACTCCCGGCCGGGATGAGCCGGCCGATGATGACGTTCTCCTTCAGCCCGAGCAGCGGATCACGCCGGTACTCACACGCCGCCTCCGTCAGCACCCGCGTGGTGCGCTGGAACGAGGCCGCCGACAGGAAGCTCTCCGTGGCCAGTGAGGCCTGGGTGATCCCCAGCAGGATGGGATCCGCGGTGGCTTCGGTGCCACCGAGGTCGCGGATCCGGCGGTTCTCGTCCTCAAAGTCGAACCGGTCCACGATCTCGCCGGGCAAGAAGCGGGTGTCCCCGTGGTCGCGGATCTTGCGCTTGCGCAGCATCTGGCGGATGATGACTTCCATGTGCTTGTCGTTGATGCTGACGCCCTGGGCCTTGTAGACGGCCTGGATCTCACGCAGCAGGTAGTCCTGGACACCGCGCACCCCCTTCATCTCGAGGATGGCCTGGGGGTCCATCGGACCGGCGGTGAGCCGGTCGCCGGCGCGCACCTCGGTGTCCTGCTGGACGAACAACTCGCCGCGATAGGGCACGAGGTGAGAGGTGGAGATCTTGACATGCTCGACGCCGGACTTGCGCAGCCGGGCGCGGACCTTCTTGAGCAGCTTCTGGTTGCGCTTGGCAAGCGTGACCGTCTCCCCGGGGGCGAACACGTCCGCCGCCAGCCGCTCGCCTCGGATGCTCTTCAGGTCGTCGAGCGAGTGCTCGGAGTGAATGACGACCGTGCGCAGACCCTTGGTCTCGATCTCGGCGACCTCGCCGTCGACCTTGGCGGTGATCGCCTGGCCCTTGGGGGTGCGGGCCTCGAACAGCTCGACGACACGCAGCAGACCGTGGACCGACGTCTCCAGCACCTTGAGCATCTCTTTGATGGCCTTGCGGCGCGCGCGGCCGCCCCCACCAACCATGTCCAGTGAGACGAGGCCCTGGTCGATGTCATCGCTGAGGCTGCGCAGGGCCTGCTGCTTGCGCTTCTTCACGTCGGCCACGCCGGTGATGTACTCCCCGGCGACGCCGCCGGTGTGGAAGGTTCGCATCGTGAGCTGAGTGCCGGGCTCACCGATCGATTGGGCGGCGATGATGCCGATGGCGGTCCCGATCTCGACGCGGCGGCGGCGGGCCAGGTCGCGCCCGTAGCACTTGGCGCAGATGCCCTTGCGCAGCTCACACGTCAGCGGGGAACGGATCGTCGCCTCGACCAGGCCGGCCTCCGTCATCAGGTGGGCCAGGCGTTCGTCGATCTCATGGCCGGCCGACACGATGACCTCCCCGGTCTGGGGATGGACGACATCGACGGCCGCGGTGCGGCCGATGACGCGCTCCACGAGCCCCTCAAACACGTCGGTATTGGTCGTCCGGGGGACGGTGGCGCCGCAGTAGTGGCACACGCCCTTGCGGTGATGGTCTTCCTGGCCGCAGGAGGGGCAGTGCAACTCGTGCTCGTAGAACGGGTAGACGACGATGCCCTCCATCGTCCCGCAGTCTTCGGCCCGGATCATGACGTCCTGGGACACGTCGACCAGTCGGCGCGTGAGGTAGCCGGCATCGGCCGTGCGCAGCGCGGTGTCGGCCAGACCCTTGCGGGCCCCGTGAGTGGAGACGAAGTACTCGAGCACGTTGAGGCCGTCATTGAAGTTGTTCTTCACGGGCATGTCTTCGATCAGCCGGCCGAACGGGTCGCTCATCAGCCCGCGCATCCCCGAGATCTGGGTGATGTGACTGCGGTTGGCGCGGGCCCCGGAGTTGGTCATCATCCAGATCGAGTTGAACTTGTCGATGTTGTCCAGGATTTGGTCGGCGATGTCCTCGCGGGCCTTGAGCCACAGCTCGAGCACGAGCTGCTCGCGCTCGTCAGCGAGGATGTGCCCCTTGGCGGCCGCCTCGTTGATGCGGCGCACCTCCCGCTCGGTGCGAGCGACGATCTGGTGCTTGTCGGTGGGGACACTCGTATCGTTCATGCAGATGCTCAGGCCCGACCGCGTGACGTACTTAAAGCCGATGGACTTGATGATGTCCAGCAGGTCCGCGGTCATTGCCTGGCCGTAGATGCTATAGCAGCGGTCCACCAGCCGACCGAGCTCTTCCTTGGCGATGTCACGGTTGATGAACTGCATGTCGAGCGGCAGGCTGGCGTTGAAGATGACGCGGCCCGCGGTGGTGGCGATCACTTCGCGTGCCACGGTCGCCTCAATGCGATAGCCGACGGCCGCACGGCCCTCAGCACCGGCGCAGCCGGCATAGTGCTCGAGCAGGGCCTGGATGCGGGCATCCTTGCCACTGGGCAAGTGGGCGGGCTCGGGGCGGATCGGGCCCTCGTGGGCCTCCATCGCCAACAGCTTGGCCGCCGCCACCACCATGCTCTCCGCGAGCACCAGCTCGAACCGCCGCGGCTGCACCGGATGCTCATCGGTGACATTCACGGCCACCGACCGCTTCAGGTCAATGAGCAACTGCTCATCGATCGGGAGCTCCGCGCCGGTCTCATCCGTCATGCGGAGCGAGATCAGCGGGACCCGCACCTTGATTGAGGCATGCAGGTCGACCTTGCGGTGCTCGTAGGCACTGATGACGGCTTCGGCGCTCTCGAACACCTTCCCTGCGCCGCGCGCGTTCGGGTTCTCCTGAGTCATATAGTAGCAGCCGAGCACGATGTCGTACTTGGGCGCCGTGATCGGCGAGCCGTCGGCGGGCTTGAACAGGTTGCGCGAGGCGAGCATCAGCAGGCGGGCCTCCGCCTGGGCGTGGGCCGACAGGGGGACGTGCACGGCCATCTGGTCGCCGTCGAAGTCGGCGTTGAAAGCCTCGCAACACAGCGGATGAAGCTGGATCGCCTTGCCGTCGATCAGGACGGGCTCGAACGCCTGAATGCCGAGGCGGTGCAGCGTCGGGGCGCGGTTGAGCAACACGGGGTGCCCCTCGATGACCTCCTCGAGCGCGTCCCAGACCTCCGAGCGGAGGCGGTCGACCATCCGCTTGGCGGTCTTGATGTTGGTGGTATGCTGCTGCTCCACCAGGCGCTGCATGACGAACGGCTTGAATAGCTCGAGCGCCATCTCACGCGGCAGTCCGCACTGGTTGAGGTGCAGCTCGGGGCCGACCACGATGACGCTGCGGCCCGAGTAGTCAACCCGCTTGCCGAGCAGGTTCTTGCGGAAGCGCCCTTCCTTGCCCTTGAGCATGTCCGAGAGCGACTTGAGCGGGCGGCGGTTGGAGCCGGTGACCGGCCGCGTGCGCCGGCTGTTGTCGATCAGCGCATCGACTGCCTCCTGCAGCAGGCGGCGCTCGTGGTTGATGATCGACTCCGGAGCATTGATCTCCACGATGCGGCGCAGCCGGTTGTTGCGGTTGATGACGCGCCGGTACAGGTCGTTGAGGTCGGAGGTGGCAAACCGACCGCCGTCGAGCTG
>CAZIWQ010000026.1:0-9601 GCA_964542355.1 uncultured Armatimonadia bacterium | reverse complement strand
GCTGGACCATCGGCCGCAACTCGGGCGGGAGCACCGGGATGACCTCCAGGATCATCCACTCGGGGCGGTTCTTGGACTTGCGGAACGCCTCGACGATGCGCAGCCGCTTGACGGCGCGGGCGCGGCGGGCGCCGGTGCGCTCATCGATCTCCTTGCGCAGCTCGTGCTGCAGCTCATCGAGGTCGATATCGGCCAACAGGTCGCGAATGGCTTCCGCACCCAGGCCGGCCCGGAACAGGTCGGAGTAGCTGCCGTCGAGGTGCTTCTCGCACACTTCGAGCAGGTCGCGCAGGCAGCGGTACTCCATCTCGCTGATCAGCTCGCGCGGAGTGAGCTCGAACAGCTTCACCAGCGCGTTGTCGAGCTCGCCGATGCGCTGCTGAGCGGAATCGCGCTCGAGCTGCACGCGGCGGGAGAGGTCCTCTTCGCTCATGATCTCCGGCAGGGGATCGGCGGCGTAGGCGAAGCCGGGGAGGGCGAAGTCGAGGTCCAGCTCCTCGTCCTCGAGCTCGGCGAGCTCCTCCGTCTCCTCCCCCTCCTCCTCGGGCTCTTCACCCGGCTCGTCACTGCGCTCCTCACCAGGCTCCTCACCGGGCTCAGGCTCAGGCTCGGGCTCGGGCTCGGGCTCAGGCTCCGCCTGCTTCTCGTCCTCTTCGGCGGAGCGCCGGAGGCCCTCCTCGTAGCGCTCGCGCAGGTTCTCCATCGCGATATCGCAGTTGCTGGCGAGCTCTTCCTTCTCCTCTTCCACCGCGGTGAGGATGTCGGAGCGCAGGCGCTGCAGGCGCTCGGCGTCGACGTCGGTCACGATGTAGGAGGCGAAGTAGACGACTTCCTCCAGCAGGCGGCGCGAAATGTCCAGGAGCAGGCTGATGGGGCTGGGGACCCCCTTGAGGTACCAGCTATGGCATACCGGGGCGGCCAGCTCGATATGCCCCATCCGCTCGCGGCGCACCTTGGCGCGGGTGACCTCGACGCCGCAGCGGTCGCAGATGATGCCCTTGAACTTGACCTTCTTGTACTTGCCGCAGTGGCACTCCCAATCGCGGGAGGGGCCAAAGATCCGCTCACAGAACAAGCCGTCACGTTCGGGCTTGTAGGTGCGGTAGTTGATTGTCTCGGGCTTCTTCACTTCTCCGTGAGACCAGGAACGGATCTCGTCGGGCGAAGCCAGACCGATAGTTATCGCCTCGAAATCGGTGGTGGTTTCGGCCAAAATGATCTCCTCCGGATGAACTGTCTCTCATGGGGCCCCGGTCACTCGCGGGCATCCGGGCGTGACACGGCAAAGCGGGCGCGGACGGGCCGGCGCGCCGGTTAGCGGCCGTCGTCGCCGTCGGAGCGGAGGTCGACGAGCTGACCCTCGCGGTTCTCTACCTTCACGTCGAGCGCGAGACTCTGCATCTCCCGCATCAGGATCTTGAATGACTCCGGGATCCCCGGCTCGCGGATGTTCTCGTCCTTGACGATGGCCTCGTAAGTGGCGACGCGGCCCTGCACGTCGTCGGACTTCACGGTCAGGACTTCCTGGAGGGAGTAGGCAGCACCATAGGCTTCGAGTGCCCAGACCTCCATCTCCCCAAACCGCTGGCCGCCCATCTGCGCCTTCCCGCCCAGCGGCTGCTGGGTAATGAGGCTGTAGGGGCCGGTGGAGCGGGCATGGATCTTGTCCTCGACCAGATGGTGCAGCTTGAGGATATACATGGTGCCGATGGCGACGGACTGGTTGAATGGCTCACCCGATCGACCGTCGTACAGGACCATCTTGCCGGTACCGGCTTCGAACTCGGCGCGGTGCCAGGCGTTGGTGGTCGCCGCATTGAGGATCGTCGCGGCGGCCTCGGCCGGCGACAGGCGGGCGAGCTCCGCGCTATCCAGTGCCAGGTACTCCGCCACGGGGGCGAGCGTCTCGCTCGGCTGGGCGGCAAGCTGCCCCGTGATGTCGTCGACGAGGGCGCGCAGGGTCGTGGGCGTCTCATCCAGGCGCAGGCCGGCGCCGTAGAAGTTGAGCTCGCACAGGCAGTAGGAGCGCAGGCTCTCGATCTTCAGCTTCTCCGCCACCGCCGCCATCCCCGCCCGGATCTCCTCCGCCGTGTAGCCCTCGAAGATGGGGGTCGTGAACATCGCGCCGAAATGCTTGGCGATGAACCCCAGATGCGTCTCCAGGACCTGGCCGATGTTCATGCGCGACGGTACGCCCAGCGGATTGAGGCACACATCCACCGGGGTCCCGTCAGCCATGTAGGGCATGTCTTCGACCGGCAGGATCTTGGCGATGACGCCCTTGTTCCCGTGGCGACCAGTCAGCTTGTCACCCACCATGATCTTGCGCTTCTGGGCGACGTAGACGCGCACCATCTGGTTGACGCCGGGCTTGAGCTCGTCGCCCGCCATCTTCTTGAGGCGGCCGCCGCAGCGCTCGCACTCCTGGTACTCGAGCGACTTGCCGTAGCCGAAGTCCCCTTCGCAGCGCTCGCAGCGATAGCGGTAGCGCGAGAACACCTTGGTGGCGATGACGATGCCCTTCTCGCCGTGGGGCACGCGCAGGGACACGTCGCGCATCTCTTCGGCCTTCTTGCCGAAGATGGCGATGACCAGCTTCTCTTCCGCAGTGAGCTCGGACTGGCCCTTGGGGGCCACCTTCCCGACCAGGATGTCCTCGGCGCGCACATCGGCGCCCACGCGGATCACCCCGTTGACGTCGAGGTCCTTGAGGGCGTCGTCGCCCACGTTGGGGATGTCGCGCGTGATCTCTTCGGGTCCGAGCTTGGTGTCGCGGGCCTCACACTCGTACTTCTCGATGTGGACCGAGGTGAGCTCGTCGTCTTTGACGAGGCGCTCGCTGATCAGGACGGCGTCTTCGTAGTTGTAGCCTTCCCAGGGGAGGAAGCACACGAGCAGGTTCTTGCCGAGGGCGAGGGAGCCGTGGTCGGTGGCGGTGCCGTCGATGATCGGCTCGCCGTCGCGGACGCGGTCGCCCTTGCGCACCAGGGCCTTCTGATTGATGCACGTGCCCATGTTGGTGCGGGTGAACTTCTGGAGCTTGTGGTTGACCTCGCTGCCGTCGCGGTACTGGATCTTGACGTGGGCGCCGTCGGACTCGACGACGCGGCCGTCGCCGGTGGCGACGACAACGGCCCCCGAGTCGAGGGCGGCGCGCTCCTCCATGCCGGTCCGGATCCAGGGCTGTTGGGTCTGCAGCAGCGGGACGGCCTGGCGCTGCATGTTCGAACCCGCCAGCGCGCGCACCGCGTCGTCGTTCTCGAGGAACGGGATCAGCGCGGTGGCGACCGAGAAGATCTGCTTGGCAGTAACGTCGATGTAGTGAACGTCTTCCGGCCGCACCGCCGGGAACTGACCGCCCTTGCGGCAGGTGATGAGGTCGCCGCGGACCCGGCCATCCTCGCCGATGGTCTCGGAGGCGGTCGCGATATTGAACTCCTCTTCCTCGTCCGCGGTGAGGTAGTCGACGCGGTCGGTGACCTTCCCCTTGACCATGGCGCGATACGGCGTCTGGATGAAGCCGTAGTCATCGAGGCGGGCGTGGAGGGCCAGGTAGCCGATCAGACCGACATTGGGGCCTTCCGGTGTCTCGATCGGGCAGATCCGGCCGTAGTAGGAATGGTGGACGTCGCGCACTTCGAGCTTGGCGCTCTGCTTGCTCAGCCCGCCGGGGCCCAGTGCCGAGAGGCGGCGCTTGTGGGCCAGCTCGGCGAGCGGGTTGATCTGGTCCATGAACTGGGAGAGCTGACCGCTCCCGAAGAAGCTGTTGATCGCCGCGCTGATCGGCTTGATGTTGATGACCGACTGCGGGACCATCTCGTCGGGCTCGAGGCTGGTCATCCGCTCGCGCGCCACGCGCTCCATCCGCAAGAAGCCGGTGCGCAGTTGGTTCTGGAGCAGCTCGCCCACTGCCCGCACGCGCTTGTTCTGCAGGTGGTCGATGTCGTCGACGGCGCCACGGCCGTGGGGCAGGCTGAGCAGGTAGCGCACGATGGCGATGATGTCGTCGCGCGTCATCGTGTGCGTGTTCTCATCCACGCCGATGCCGAGCTTGCGGTTCATCTTGTAGCGCCCGACGCGCGACAGGTCGTAGCGCTTGACATCGAAGAAATAGGAGCGGATCAGCGACTCGGCGCTATCCACCGTCGGGGGATCGCCCGGGCGGATCTTGCGGTAGACGTCGAGCAGCCCCTCCTCCGAGGTATAGGTGTCGTCGTCCTCCAGCGTGGCGAAGATCTGGTGGGAGACCGAGAGCACTTCGAGCTCTTTGGGCCCGACGCGCATCATCTCGCGCGCGGCCTTCTCGGTGATGAGGCCATACGGGTCGACGAGCAGCTCGCCTTCGCCGTCGACGAAGCGCTCGAGGGCGTAGAACACATCCTGGGTCTCAACGCCGGGCATGCCGGAGTCTTCGGTCTCGGACAGGCGCTTGACGAGGTCTTTGGCCTGGACGGTCTCGCGGCGGCCGAAGCACTCGAGGAGTTCGGAGTCGGTGCCGGTGCGCAGGGCCTCACCGGACAGTGACTCCTCGAACCAGTCGAGGGCGCGCAGGAGGGTGCTGACCGGGAACTTGCGGGTCTGCCCGATCTTGACACTGATCGCGCCACTGGGGGCGGTGTCGACCTCGACCCAGACGCCTTCGTTGGGGATGATCTGGGCGGAGTAGAGGACGCGGCCGGCGGAGTCGATGGTGTCGCGGAAGTAGACGCCCGGCGAGCGGGCGAGCTGGCTGATGACGACGCGCTCGGCCCCGTTTACGAGGAACGTCCCGCGCTCGGTCATCTGCGGGAGCTCCCCCATGTAGACCTCGCTCTCCTTGATCTCGCCGGTTTCCTTGTTGACCAGGCGGACCTTGGCGTAGAGCGGCGCCTCAAAGGTCGAGTCGCTCTCTTTGCACTCCTCGATGGTCTTCTTCGGCTCGCCGATGCGGAAGTCGAGGAAGTCGAGCGCGATGTTGCCGGTATAGTCCTCGATCGGGCTGAAGTTCTCGAACAGCTCACGCAGCCCGTCCCGGCAGAACCAATCATAGGAATCGGTCTGGATCTCGATCAGATCGGGGAGCGGGATAACGTCTTCGTCCGGCACGCGTCTCAGGGAAGCGATGCCCTCGAGTGCAGCCATAGTGGGCCATTCCTCCTGGGCTGGGTGGGTCGCCGTCAATTCTGGGCTGGGAAGCACAATACGCCCGCTAACAGACGTAGCGGAAGGCCACGCCTCGCGGACGGCCGAAGTGCACGCTTAGTCAACGACTCACTGGGGTTCTTTTGTGCGAAGTCGTTACGGGACCGCCTCGGATGACAATCTGGCGCAGAGAGCTGGTAGGTTACCCCTTCCGGCCCTCTTTGTCAAGGCTCCGAGGCGAGATTTCCCGCGGGCACGGGAGGAGGCGCGGCGGTCCGCCCTCCACGGAGGTGGATGGTGCGTTGGGCTGTCTGCTCGACCCACGGCTCGTGGGTCACAACGATGACCGTGCCGCCCTCGCGGTGGAACTCGGACAGGTACTGCATGATCTCCGCGCCGGTCTCGGGGTCGAGGTTGCCGGTCGGCTCGTCCGCCAGCACCAGCCAGGGACGGTTGATGAGGGCCCGGGCGATCGCGGTCCGCTGGCGCTCGCCGGTGCTCAGCTCCGCCGGCGTGTGATCCAGTCGCCCGGCCATCCCAAACCGGGTCAGCAATTCGCGGGCCAACTCGCGATCACCTGCCTGCGGCAGCAGTGCCGTCGGGAGCAGGACGTTGTCGAGCACGCTCAGATAGGGGACCAGGTGGAACAGTTGGAACACGAAGCCCACGTTGCGGGCACGAAAGCGAGCGCGCTGGGCGCCGGACAGAGCATACAGGTCATCGCCCCGCACCACGACCCTCCCCTCGCTGGGGCGGACCATGGCGGCGATGGTCAACAACAGCGTCGACTTGCCGCTGCCACTGGGGCCGCGCACGGCCACGAACTCGCCGTCCGCGACGGTCAGGCTGACCTGGTCGAGGGCGCGCACAGGCGCCCCGTGGCGCCGGTACAGCTTCGTGACCTGCTCGAGCCGAATCACGGTCATTCCTCCGTCAGCGTGACAGCGGGGTCCTGAGTCACTGCCACCATCGTCGGCAGTAGCGCGGCGACAGCGGCGACGAGGATCGCGGCCGCGGTCGTGGGCACGAGCAGGTCATAGGCCGGGTGGAGCTTGGCGAAAGTGAGCTTGTAGATGTGGGGGCCGTAGCCGAGGGCCAGTGCGGTCCCCGCGAGGAACCCGACCGGCCCCCCGAGCGCGCCCATCGCCAGCGCCCGACCGATGAACAGGCTCCCGATGCGGCCCGAGCCGAACCCGAGCGCCCGCAGGATCCCGATCTCCTGCCGGCGCTCGCGCACGTTCAGCAGGGCGAGCAGCCCGACCCACGCCGCGCAGGCAATCACGACGACGGCGATGATGGCGCCGGTATGCTGCTCGACCATCAGCCGGGTGTCCGAGCGCGCCGCGGCGATGTTCCTCAGCTCTGATACATAGGTATCGGGCAGCACCCGGCCGATCCGCTCCCGCAGGATGGCGAGCGGGCCGCCGGCACACAGGCATCCGAGCGCCTGGATCGTGTTGATGCGACCCGCCATGCGCAGGATCGTCTGGGCGTCCTGCAGGTGGACGTAGAGGCGGACGTCTTCCTTGCTACTGTCTTCCGCCAGGCAGCGCTCCACTCGCAGCCGGGTGCCGCGCACGTCGAGCGAGGCGCCCCGGCGCAGGCCAAGCCGGTCGGCGATGGCGAAGCCCACGTAGCAGGTGCCACGGCTGACCTTGTAGCCCATCGACGCCTTGCCGGGAGCGTCGACGGCATTGCGTTCGGGCAAGACCCCGGTGAGCAGCACCGCCAGGCCGCGCCAGGCGATCTTCCGCTGCAAGGTCGCAACATAGTGGTCGGCACCGATCCCTCGTGTCCCGGCCAGGCGCGTGACGTACTCCTGGGGCATGTCGCCGCTGACCTCGTCGGTGGCCCAGTACCGGACGAGGTCGGTCCCCCGTGGCAAGACCAGCAGGTTGAAGCCCAGGTTGCGCATGAGCCGGCTCGCCTCGGCATTGGAGGCACGCCCCATGGTGGCCATGGCGACGAACAGGCCGGCGGCCGCGATGACGGCCAGCAGGCCCAGGCCGAAGCCGGGGAGCCGGTGGCGCGCCTCCCGTAGCAGCAGTTGCAGAACCGACATGGCGTCAAGACCTCACAATGGGTCCGTTGCGTGCGGCGGTCGGCTCAGTCGTCGTAGACATGGCGCCGATGGCCGACCTCCCAGACCGTCAGCGTCCGGGCCTTGTCGTCGATGGTGTACAACACACGGTAGTCACCGACACGCGCCCGCCGCAGCCATGAGAGTCTCCCGCGTAACTGGCGAGTGCCCGGCATCCGTGGGGCCTCTGCCAGGCGGGCGATCCGGTCCGCGACCCGTCGCTGAGCTTCGGCAGGCAGCCTCTCGACGTCGTGGATTGCGCTCTCCATGACCGTGACCGCATACGGCGGCCGGCTCACAGCCCAAGCCTCCGACGCGCCTCAGCCCAGGGCACCGGCAGGTTGTGAGGGTCCGAACGGCGGCGCTCCAGCTCCGCCACTAGAGTTGGTGCCTCATCGTCATCAGGGGCGCCCTCGAACAGGCCCGGATGCTCCACTTCGCTCGGGCAGCCGGCGTCTACCCAGGCAGCGACGCGGGCGGGGCTGAAACGCCATCGTCCACCGACCTTCAGACGCGGCATTCGGCCCGACCGCGCCATGACACGCACTGTCTCCGGGTGCACCTTGAGGAACCGCGCAGCATCGTTCACGTCCCAGAGTTCCATGGTAGATCACCGTGATAGGCTGTACTTGACCGTATCCTACTGCACCCCGGGCGGCTGGTCAACCCTCGTTGCCATCAGGAGCAGGAGCATCACCCCTGGCGGACGGTCTTCGGCGGGGACCGCTGCCCTGCAGTAGATGCGGACCCGACGCAAGTGGCTACGCCCGGAGGCGGCGCCAGAGCAGGACGGCGCTGCCGCCGATGGCGATCCCGGTAAGGCCGGCGATGACCTCGAGCACGATGCGCAGGCTGCGCTGCTCGACGGTGGTTTCCTCGCGGCGCAGGTTCCCTTCGCGTTCCTCCGCGGGGGGTGGGGTCTCGGCCCCCGGTTCCGGCTTGCCCTCGGGCTCCACGCCAAACTCGATGTACCCGGTGCCGGGGTCTGGCACGTAGTCTCCCGGCTTGCGCGCGGCGTCCGGTTTCTTCAGGCTGGTCCAGACGCCGGAGAGTGCATTGGCGACCGCGGGGCTGTCGGGGTCGAAGCCGAGGGCATCGCGGGTCTGTTGCTGGAGCATCCGGGTCCACACGAGTGGCATGGCCGGGCCAAGGAGCCAGGTAGGGTCAGAGGTGCAGGTGCAGTTGCGGCCCAGCAGATGGAACAGCTCGGTGAGCGCCGACTGGCTGATCTGCTCGGACGCGAGAGCTGCCCCGATGCGGCGTCCGGCCCCGAACAGTACGGCGGTACGTGGCTGGCGCGGGTCACCGGCGTCGAGGTCCAGGCCCCAACCGAGCACGCGCTCGGTGGTCTGCAGCTCGCGCCACGGCACTCGGATCACTGGCGGGGCCTGCCGGACCTTCTGTCCCATCTCCGTGGCGAACCCCACGATCCCGCGCGTGGCGGCCTCCAGCACCGAGGCGACACGGGCATTCTCGCCGGCGTCCTGGCCCTCGACGAAGAGGAGCACGCACCAGTGGGCGACAAGGTGAGGGAGGACCTCGGTCCGCCGGGGTGATTCGGCCACGGTGCGGACGAGGCTGTCGGCGCGGCTCTCGGCGTCGGCCCCGGCGGCGGCAGGCAGCACGAGCAGCTTGCCGCGGGGCGATACGAGCAGGTTCAGCGGGAACTGCTTGCGGGAGGCCGCGGGCAGCTTCTCGAGGGTCTTCAGCGCCTCCGGCGCCGGCTTCTGGTTGACGTCGACGACGGCGGTCTCGAGGTTCGTCTCGCCCGCCTGATTGCGTGTCGCCTGCTCGAGCAGTGTCGCGAGGGCGGTCCGTTCGCCGGCCGGCCGCCCCTTCACGAACACGAAGAGCCGATAGGGCTCGGGGTCGCGGACGATGAACCCGGCATCGCGGATCGAGTATGGGCAGCCGCTCGCGGCGGGCGCCAGCAGAGCGAGCGGGCACAGCAGCGCGAGGGTCACGGCCATGGGTTGGAGCGAACGCAGCGCAGGCATGGGCTTGCCGGGTGGCGCCCCCTTCACAAGCGATCACTGTCCGCGTCGGAACGCGCCACCAGATGGTAGCACCTCGCGGGAGGGTTGTAAACGCCGGAGGAGTGCGGCCCGCTGGTAGTACGACCGTGCTGTGGCCGCGCGTCGCTCGGAGGGGCCGGACTCCGAGGGACTGCGGCGAGGGACGAGCCGCACTCGCGTAGGCCGACCGTCGCGACGCCGCTGTTTTTCGCGTCGTCCGGCGGTCCTGTCATTCTGAGCTCAGACCGCGGCGCGGTCTTCTGGCGGAGGATCAGCATCAGCCGGAGGCGTTTGTGTGCTGAATGCGATCCTTCGTCGCTGCGGCTTCTGCGAAGCCGCATTCGCTCCTCAGGATGACATCGGCCCAGAGGCCGAGTTCGTGCGG
>CAZIWQ010000025.1:0-17471 GCA_964542355.1 uncultured Armatimonadia bacterium | reverse complement strand
CACCACATCGCCGAAGAACGCCTCCGTGTGGAAGTGCGCACGGGTCACCTGCGGGTCGGACTGCCCCCACGAATACCGCACGTACTGGTCACCCGGCAGCACCGTGGCGCTGCCCACGCGGTCCGCGACCCGGAAGGTCAACTCCAGTGTATCACGGCCGGCGGGGTCCAGTGGCACGACCCGGTAGGCGCCGTGGTACGCAGGCGGGGCCGCGAGGTCGTAGCCTTCGAGGATCATCTCCTGGCCCGCCACATCCTCCTCCCAGACCAACTCCCCGTTGGCCAGGAGCTCCTTGAAGCGATGGCCGACAAAGGCCTGGACCCCGAGCCATCCCGGGTCCTCGTTGCGCTCGCCCGAGTAGTTGTCCGACTGGTAGAACGAGAGGTACAGGCGCTCCGCGCCGGCCATGGCGCGGGGAAGCGGCAGCCGGACCGTCCAGGCTCCGTAGCTGCCGGCCGTGCTGTCCTCCCACGGGTGCGTGACCTGCAGCAGCCCGCGATGGTCGGACCGGCCGCTGAAGGACCCGGCGCTCCCGAACTCCCAGGCCGTGATCGCGACCGGCAATTGGCTCGTGTGGTCGGGGATACGGACCACCTCCGTGTTCGCCCGGGGCTCGGACGGATCGCTCCCCTCCGGCCGGCTCCCGGGGTGCAACGACCGGCTGACTGCCCTCCGGAGTCATCCTGACGTGGCGTCGCGGCCTCGGAACGGCTCTTCCGCCGCTCTCCTAGGTCCCGGGGAGCACGCGACCGAGGTAGATGTCGTCAAACAGGCCCCCCGCCCTGGGTGCGCTGAGCCAGAAGTTCGTCACCTTCTCCGTCTTGGCCGCGAACCTGAGCTGCTTGCGCGTGAAGGAGGAGAGCGGGTCCTCGTAGTCTGTCACGGCGAGGTCATAGCGCTGAGTATCGAGGTTCACGACTCCACGGAAGCGGTACCACCGGCCAGGCGCGAAGGCACCCAGCGATTGCCGGAGAGGGGCGCCATCGCGGTCTTCGTTGTTCATGATCAGCGGCACGAAGTCAAGCCGCAGACCACCCAGCGAGAAGCTGGCCGAGCCCTGCAGGTTGATCGTGAAGCCGAACTCCACCGTCCCGGCGGTGATTTCGCGAGGTAGCCGGTAGCTGAAGGACCCGGGGGCGGCCAGCAGGCAGTACTCGCCACCGCGCGGCGTCTGGTGCTTCACAACCCGCCCGATTGTCCCGGGAGGGCCATAGAACTGCAGGCCCAAGATGGTGCCGTCGTCAAAGGTGACCGGGGCGAGGTTCGGGTCTGTGCACGGCCGGAGCGCAACATCGTCAAACAGGACCTCGCCCTCCGGCAGGCCGGCGAGGATCAAGTAGATACGGAACGGCTTGTCATCGCGGGCCGGGAACCACAGGGTGATGGGCTCCCAGTCGTGGTCATCGAGGTTGGCCCGGGTCGAGCCGGCGCCGTCGATGTAGACGATGGCGTAGCCCTCCCGTCCGGCGGGAACGCCGCGCACCCGCACCCAGGCGTCCACGCGGTAGAACTGCCCGGCCTGTAGACAGGGAGCGGCGCAGAACGCGTCCACCTGGCCGCTGCCCTGCAGGCGGAGGCAGCGTTGTCCCGACCGGGCCCCGACATCTGTGATCTGGGCCCCGTTGCGTAGCTGCCACCGCGTCGGCAGCGTCTCGAAGCCACCGTCGGTCAGCAGGCTCTCCTGGGCCCCTCCTGTGGCCACCGCCAGGAACATCGCCAGGGCTGTGCAGACTGGTCCGGAGCCCCGCTTCATCGCGCCACCTCCGTCAGGTACTCGACCGCGCCGACCTTGATGTCCACGGCGGGGAGCGCGAAGCGGACGATCAGATGGTCCAGGCGCGGCCGGAATACCTGGAAGCCGTTGAGGACCTCGAAGTGCACGTCTTCGCGGGTCTGTTGGCAGCGGTCGAGGACAAAGTCTACCGGCCGCCACTGCACGCTCTTGTCCTTGAGAACCATCTGCCAGGTGTACCCTTCCCGGCCGGTGACCCGTAGCTCGATCTTCCCACCACTGCCCGTACCCTTGAGCCACACGCGCAGGCCCGGGCGCTGAGCGATGGCCTCGAACTCGGTCATGAGCTGCACTTCCTCGCCCTGGCCGCCATTGGTCAGGCGGATCGCGCCGCGCTTCCCGCCGGGTAGCACTTCCGTGGGGTCGAGGGTAGCCGTCGCCCGGCCCACTCCACGCGTCGCCTGAGGCCCCCAGTGCTCGACGCGCAGGCACGGCTGGGCGAGGTCGGCCGGGGCCGCCCCGGGATCCGCCGCCGGCGCCGGGGCTCCCCCGGTCGGGCTCAGTGCCCCCAGGCCGACCCGCGCCCAGGTGTTTGCCTGCGCATAGGTGCCGTGCCAGTAGCCTTCCGTGTGCTCGTGCCCCGCCGTGTACAGGCACACGTCGCTGATCACGGTCACGCCCGGACGCGGCCAGAGCCGCACCGCCGCTGCCGGGATGAACGCGCCCATCGTGTAGCCTGCGGGTGTCCGCGTCACCACACTGCGGATGGTCATGGCGTCACAGGGCAGGAGGTTGTCCCAGACGAACACCGAGCCATCGACGTAGCAGGTGATCTCGTAGGTGTCTTCGGAGCGGAACTCGTTGGAGAGTGTCTCGGCCGTGTCCAGGCCGCGCAGGTGGAGCACCACTCCGTCCATCACGCGCCAGGGCAAGCCGGGCCGCACCGCCCGGTCGGTGACCTTCTCGGCCTTGACCCTGGCACCGAGGTAGAGTCCCTCCGGTGAACCGACCAGGATGAACTGCCCCAGCTCGTCGCGCCTGGCCTTGCGGTCCTTGTACACGGTCTGCCAGTCGGCCTGGGGCCAGCCGGCGAGGTCCTTGAGGTCCAGGCGCTCGCGGACGTAGGGGAACGTCACTTCCGGGGGGAAGGTCGGTGGGGCCTCAGCCAGCGTCTGCTCGGCGCGCTCGAGACGTTCCTGAGCGGCCTCCAGCTTCCCGTCTCGCAGCAACTGCTGCGCGATCGCTGCATAGCTGTGTGCCCACGTTGCGGTGACCGGATGGCGCTCGGAAGCCTGCGCCTGAGCGACGACCTTGTCGGCGCGGGCCTCAAACCAGCGGGCTGACAGCGTGGCCGTCATTGGCCCCAGCCGCGTGCTCGCCGCAGCGAGGCGCCCGGCCGCACACTCCTGCTCCACCTGTGCGAGCTGCTGCTGCTCACCGACTGTCGACAGCCCCCATGCGGTGGCGCGAGCGAGCAGGTTGCCGTAACGCCCAAGCGCCAGGCGCGCGGTCTCCTCCTCGCGCGACAGGCCGCTCAGGCGCGTCCGCGATGTCCCGAGCTCGATGAAGCTGCCCATCCCGGAAGCCATCCAGATACGGAACTGCGTCACGCCGCCCGACGCCACGGCAGGGATCACCCAGCCTTCGCCGAGCGTGAGGTCGCGCGGATGGGTGAACTCACCTGCCACCGTGATCGTGGCTTCGACCGGAGCGGAGATGTTGCCATTGACCACGCTCAGGTAGCGAACGCCGGTGGCGCTCTCGCGCACCAGCAGGGCGAGGTCCGCGGAGCTTGCGGAGGCCTCGGGCACTGGCTGGGCTGCGTTGATCTCCGCCATCACTAATGGCCAATACAGGTCAAGCAGCGAGCCGATGGAGGCGGCGGTGAGAACGACCTTGCCCTTGCCATAGGGCCGTTCGACAGCTACCGGTGTGCCATCGGCGAGCGCGGCGAGCACCCGCGTCCCCTCGGCCAGCCCTCGGGCCGGCAGTCGCCAGCAGAAGTCGCGGTTGGCCCACAGGGAGATCCCTTCCCGGCCGGCCAACGCGCCTGTGCAGGTCGCCACCTTGCTATCCTCGGTGATCCCCGCGCGGTACTCGACCTGATCCATCCCGAAGACCGTCCGGGGCAAGTTCGCGTCGCTGCGGCCATAGTGATCGTAGAGTCCGGTCGGGCCCGAGCCGATCAGCACGCCCCCCTGCTGCACCCAGTTGAGGAGAGCGTCCCGCGCCTCGGGACGCAGGTGTGTGGCATACGCTGCGACGATCACCCGGTATCCATCCAGGGGTTCCTTCCCCTCCACCAGTGCCGTCTCCGGGACGAAGCAGAAGTGCTTCCGCTCCTGCTCCAGGCGCCCTTGGAGTTGCCCAACGTCGAGGAAGGTGCCGCTGGTTGGATATGGCACGCGATGGGTCGTGGAGGACTCAAACAGCCCGATCCGGGCCGGTACTGCAGGCGCTGACCTCAGCACGTGCACCAGGCGCTCCTGCACCGGCTTGAGCGCCCCCAGCGACCCGGCGGCGAGACGCAACGTCGGGTTGATGCGGCGCGGGTTCCAGCTCACGAGCGACGGCCAGAGCATGATGTCCGCCAGGCGGAAGTCGGTGATGTCCGAGCGGAAGTCGATGGACCGCTGGTTGAAGAATGGCAGGCCCTGGTGACCCCAGAAGAACCACGTCCACAGGTTCGCCGTGAGCATCCGCCGCGAGGTCTCCTCCACGCGGTACCCCTTGCCCTCGGGTGCTGTCCAGGAGGAGTACGTGTACGGTTCGTACATCCAGATCGGCTTGGGCTGATAGCGGTTGAGGGAGTACTGGTAACGGACCGCGCGCGTGGCACTGTCGCCGGCGGCGAAGGTATCGTAGGCGGTGTTGGCTGCCATGGTGTAGGAGTCGTAGACGTTCCCGCCATAGAGACTGGACTGGACCTCGCCCACCGCGTGGTTCGGGTCGGTCTCGTGGAGCGCACGGGCGAAGGCCTCGCGCACCTGCTTGGCCCGCTCGATGCAGAGCTGCGTGTACTCATAGTACGCGGGCGTGAGCCGGGGAGACTTCTCACCCGCCACGCGGGGCAGGGGGATGTCGTCGAAGCCCTTGTAGGCCGAGCCGAAGGCCTCGTTGAGCTTCGCGAGGGTGCCGAAGCGCCGGCGCAGATGGTCGTGGTAGAAGGGCAGTGCACTGTCAAAGACATACCCGCACTCGCCGACATAGGAGGGGCCGCCCTCGCTGTTGAGGGTATACCGCAGGATCAGCGGGCTCTCGCGGAAGTGGGTACCGATGGCCCGGTAGAAGTCACAAGAGTACTCAAACAGGGTTCTGGACCACACGGCGGGCCCGGACGGTGGGAAGCTGTTGTCATTGCCGTTGGCGGCGAAGTAGCCATCCCACCGGCCATCTGCGGCCTTGATCCGGAAGCCGCCGTACTTGAAGTCCCTGGTCCCCGGCGCAATGACCTCGCCCGTACACCGCTTCCGGGCCCAGTCGGGGAGCGGGATGTTGTGCATCCCCAGCTCGACGCGTACCCCGGGCCCTGTCCCCAGCACCTTGTCGAGCGCGGAGAAGTCGTAGCTGCCGTCCTCCTGCGGCTTGACCCAGTTGGAGAGGCTGTAGTCGTAGACGCTGTCGATGCCCTGGTCGCGAGTGATGGCCTCACACGTGACCTGGGGCGCCGCACGCAGAGGTACCTGGTTGACCATTCCCCAGAACAGCCGGTCGCGGATGTCCTGCGGGGTGATGATGCGGTCCGGGGCGATGCGTGCCGGTGCCGACGGAGTTGCCGGCTGCAGCCTGGCCTGCGCGATCTGCGCCGCGACCTCCGCCGCCAGGCCCTCCCGGGCCCTCGCTGCCAAGGCACGGTAGCGCTGCGCGAGGTCCTGCACCTTCTGGTGGAACGCCGCGAGCGCCGCCGCCCGGTCGGCCGGTTGCCCGTCATACAGGCCGAGATAGGCCGGGTCGGTGACCGCCAGAACCTCCATGATCACCTGGTCCATCTCGACCCGTGCCTGCCCTGCCCCGGCCTTGAGCTCGGCAAGCAGACCTGTCAGCGCCGGCGGGGGCGGGGCGCCGGGCAGACGGTAGTTCAGTGCCTGCTCGACCCGGGCGCGCGTCTCCTGCAAGGCTGCCTCGGCCACGAGCAGGCGGCTGTAGTCGGCGAGCATCGCCAGCACGCACTCGCGGATCCCACTCATCTGCTGGATCGCTGCCTCCGCCAGTGGCAGGACGAGGACCCAGCGGATCGCCTTCACACCCAGACGGAAGTTCGCTTGCTTGGCATCAATGATGCCCCGGTAGTTGGCGTAGGTGAAGGTCGTCCACCAGCGCCAGCTTTCCGAATAGGCCCCGCCGTCAGTGGCGCAGTTGGTGTAGAAGCCCCGGGGATCCGGTGCGTGCAGGAACCCCGCGATGGCCGGCTCTGCCCACGCCTCGGTATCGAAGTAGCAGAAGGCGACCAGGAGGGGCGTTTCCGGCTTCACGATCGCCGGGTCAAGCTTGACCACGATCCGGCCGTCCTTTGGCAGCGCGCCGACCATGCCGCCGAGCTCCCGTTGCTCGAGATTGGCGGCTTGCTTGTCATCGGCCAACGCGATCCCCCGCGCCTCCCCCGGACTGGCAAGGTCGATGTACAGCACTTCCGGCTTGAGTTGCGCGGCCGCGATGGTGGCGATGGCCGGTGTGCTTTCCGTACACAGGACGGCCTCGGACGCAAGTACGCAGGCAAGTAGGGCCAGCAGGAGGGGCGGTCGAGTGAACATGGGCGGTCTCTCCCGTGTCTGTCATGTCCGCGAGCCGGGACAGTCGACGCCGCGCGGTGGATCGCTACTGCGCCCGCACCAGCTTCCACACGTCCGGCGCCATGTTATTGCCCGCGACCATCCACAGCGCATCATCATGCACGAACAGGCTGGCGGCATGGCGCGGCTTCCACGGCGTGTTCGGCAGTTCCGTCCAGCTCTCGCCGTCGGTCGAGTACCACACGTCCTTGCGGTTGCCACCGTCCTTGTGGTAGCCCTCCATCACCCATAGCTTGCCGTCCCAGGCGGCAATCTCATGGAACTGACGCGGGGGCCAGGCGGCGTTGGCGGTGTGGCAGGTCCAGTTGGTTCCGTCGGCCGTGCTCCAGACGTCGTTGTAGAACTTGCGCTCGGGGGTCAGTGGGGTATCGTAGGTCCCACCGCCGAGAACCCACAGGCGATCGTTGAGGACCGCCTGACCCGAGCTCATCCCCCGTGGCGACCATGGGGCGTGCTCGAGCACTCGCGTCCAGTTGGCGCCATCCTCCGAGCACCAGACATCGGAGTAGAACGCTTCGGGCGGGCCGAGGACGTAGCTGGTCATGGCCTGCCCGCCCATGACCCAGAGCTTCCCCTTGAAGGCGTAGACCAGTTTCAGCACGCGGTTGCCCCACGGCACGTCATCACACACCTTCGTCCACGTCACGCCGTCAGGGCTGCTCCAGACATCGTTCTGGTAGTGGCGCTGGTTGCAGTCCCCACCGACGACCCAGAGCTTGTCCTGGTGCACGACCCACCCGGCGCAATGGCGCCCCTCCCACGGGGCCTGCGCGTTGATCTCCGTCCAGTGCAGGCCGTCGGTCGAGGACCAAACCTCACTGTTGCAGATCTTCGGGAAGTTCACCTTGTCACCGGGGTTCCACCCCCCCAGCAGGTACATCCTGCCGTTGAGCGTCAGGGCCCCGGCGCCATCACGTGGGGCGAACGGCGCGGTCATCGTGATCAGTTCCCAGCGGTAGGGCATGGTCTGGGCCTCCGTTCGCGTCGCGCAGAGCGTCAGGCACGAGATCAACACGGCGAGTAGTGTGAGACCACAGTGACAGTGCATGGCTGGCACCTCCGGGCCCTTCTCAGTCTCCATGGCGGAAGCTCATGCTCAGCCCTGAGGCGGGAGCGCCGGTTGCGAGTGCATCCGGGGTTCCTAGCCGGTGACGAGCCGCCACACATCCGGGGTCATGTTGTTCCCCGCAACCATCCACAGCGCGCCGCCATGCACACAGACGCTTGCCGCGTGGCGAGGCGGCCACGGTGTGCCGGGCAGTTCGGCCCAATTGCTCCCGTCGGGCGAGTACCACACATCCGTGCGATTGCCACAGTCGGTGCGGCCCCCCTCCAGCACCCACAGCTTCCCGTCCCAGACGGCGCCGTCGTGGAACTGTCGCGGTTCCCAGGGGGCATGGGCAAGGTGCTGCTCCCAGCTCACTCCGTCAGGCGAGCTCCAGACATCGTTGTAGAAGACTCGCTTCGGGCGCGCGGGGGTCTCGTACGTGCCGCCGCCGAGGACCCACAGGCGGTCCTCAAAGGCGATGCCCATGCCCGTGAGGTTGCGCGAGGGCCACGGGACGTCAACGGCCACCTGCTCCCACTTCACGCCGTCCTCCGAGCACCAGACATCCTGGTAGAAGCGCTCCTCGGCCGGGGCGAAGGAAGGCATCGTCTGGCCGCCGTAGACCCACAGCTTGTCCCGGAACACGACAGCGCAGTGCAGCGCACGCGGGCCCCACGGCACCTGCGCGAGCACGCACTCCCAGTTCACGCCGTCGGCGCTGCGCCAGATGTCGTCCTGGTAGTGTCCCTGGTTGGGGTCGCCGCCGACGATCCACATGTGATCGCGGAAGAGCACGTAGCCCGCCGCGTGGCGCCCTTCCCACGGGGCCTGGGGGGCGGCGAGGGTCCAGTCGCGTCCGTCGGCCGAGGACCACACCTCACTGTTGCAGATCTGCGGGAAGTGGATCTTGTCCCGCGGGTTCCAGCCCCCGAGCAGCCACATACGGCCCTGGAAGCTGAGGAGGCCCGCCCCGTCGCGCGGGGCGAAGGCGGCGTTGTCGGTTACCAGTTCCCACCGGTAGGTCGCGGGTGCAGTCATGGCACTCCCTTCGGTCGATCGCCGGCAGCAGGCGTGTCGTCTCAACGCCTCTGAGTTCCGCGCCGTCGCGTGCGACTGTCGTCCTGAGCCCAGACCGCTCCGCGGTCTTCACTGGTTGCGCCCGACGCGGTAGAGCTGAGGCCCGCGTGTGAAGTAGATGCCCTCCGCGGTCGCCTCGAAGGCGTACTGGCAGCCGGGCCCCATGCTGCACAGCTTCGTCCACTGGCCTGTCTGTGGGTCGAGCTCCGCGATCCCGTTGCCTCCGCCCACGATCAGCCGCGTGCCATCCCACAGCACGCGCGAGGCAGCGACGGGGAGCGGGCTGGTCATCTCGATCTCGACCTTCCCCGGCTCCGGTAGCCGCAGGACCTGCAGGTTCCTGCCGACGCAACACGCCAGGCGCGCGGCGGGCGGTGGGCCCATGAGCACTGCCGCCCCGGCTCCGCCGGCGGGCCAGGCCGCGGTCGCGAGCGGCGCGTTCTTATCCGCGTCCCACCAGCGCAACGCGGCCCCGTCGCACACAATCAGCGTGCCGGGCTGCAGTTCGGCGATCGCGAAGGGGGCAGTTGGGAGCCGCGCACTCCCCGTCTTGCCGGTCTGCGGGTCAACCCAGCTCACGCCCCCGCCGGTGCTGCCCCAGCCTGCCGGTCCGACGCCCCAGACGCGCCCGTCGCTCGTCGCGGCACACGCCAGCGGGCGGTAGGTGAACTGCCCCAGGCAACCCACCAGGCGCGGGTTGATCTGCCTCACGCTATCACACTGCCAGGGCGCGGCAGGGTCGTACAGCACGATGGCGCCGTTGGTGTAGCTGGCACAGACCAGCTCCTGACCGCGTCGGCAGAAGCTGTAGGTCTCCCCGCTCCAGCCGGGGTTGTGGTCGCCCAGGTCGCGCAGCTCCTCCTTCGCCGGGTCGTAGCGGAACAGGTGGGTGCTCTGGAAGGCACCGCCGTAGACGCAGCCGTCCGGCCCCACGCCCAGCCCGAAGAGGCCCCGCTGGACACGCGGCTGCTCGTATGTCTCTTCCCCCACGACCCTCAGGCGCGCCCGGTCATACTCGAGCACGTGCAAGTCCGTCGTGACCGCATACTTCATCTCAAGCGCCAGCGCCGGCGGGGGCGCGAAGTCCCGGGGCTCCATCGCCTTGTTGCCCTCGCGCGGGTTCCACAGGTACACCTGCTTGCCGTCGCAGGTGGTGATGGTGTCGGTGTCGGGGATGACATAGAAGTCGATGCCACTGCCGTAGCCCGAGCTATGCCCCCAGCGCGACCAGCGCGGATAGGCGACGTCCGGTGCCCAGGGAGCTTCCCCCAGGAACTGCCCTGTCCTGATGTCAAACGCGCCGCGCCGCCCGCTGGGGAAGTGCTTGGCGTACAGGATGCTCGGGCCGGCGACCATGCTGATAGCGAACCCGTCGCTGCGCCAGCCTTCCGGGGCCCACTGGGCCACGTCCTTGCCCTGCGCCGGGTCGTAGATGAAGATGCGTGCGACGTGGCCGCAGCCGAAGGCGATGCGCCCATCGGGTAGCGCGACGACGGCACTCACATACCAGCCGCCCTTCTCGGGGAGGGCTGGAAGCATCTGCACCTCGCCGGTCGCCCGGTTCACCCGCGCGCGCTCGCCGTAGCAGCTCCCGCAATAGAGCCAGCCATCCTTGCCCTCGCACAGCACGCGGATGTGATGGACGCCGCGGCCGCCGGAGTTGTCCCACGGCCGGGCCAGCACCTCCCACACGCTCCCCGGCGCCCGGTAGCGCCAGATCTCGCCGGTCGTGCTTCCGACATAGACTGCACCATCGCTCGCCGGTGTGATGGGATAGGCCTCGAGGTGGCCGACCGGCTTGACGTCGAGCTTGTCAGTCGCCAGGTCGAGGGCGCAGAAGTGCGCGCCCGATTCGGCCGTCGAGGTCCAGCACAAGAGGTCATGCCCCTCCGCGCCGTAGCCGGGGCATACCCGGTACGAGATCAGGTTGGCGTCCTGGATGGGCACACCCAACAGGCGGGCTTCGGCGAGCTTCTCAATCATCGGTGGCCCCCCCTGGGGCTGAGCGACTACTGGTGCCAGCATGAGACAGGCGGCAACTAGAAGAGCAGCCGAGAAGCCGCACTGAGGCCGCGACGCTACGCTCAGAGGCTCGCAGAAGCCACTCACAGCCATCTCACCGCTAGAGACCCGGCCGGAAGTGGCCGTTTCGGCCGGGTCTCTGGGCGTGCGCGATATCGGGAACCGGATACGGCCATGGATTACCACGTCCTTACTCGTTCAGGTAGATCACGGCGGTCTCTCCCGCGCCCAACCGTACGTCGAGGGCCGAGCCCGTCCCCATGCGCTTGACCGACACCGGGAAGCCGCCCGGGATCGTGACATCCACGGCCGCCTTGACCGGCCGGGCGATCTGCACCGTGTCCCCGGCGGCGTTGTCGGCGTCGGGATTGAGGAGGAAGAGATAGCGGCCGCCGTCTTCGGCCAGCCGCAAGACGACCTCGAACCGGTTCCCCTCCGACCAGGCCTGGCGTTCTGCTCCATCCGCAATCAGGGTCAGGAGCTCATCCTGGGCTGAGCCGCCCCCCAGATGTCCCACTCCGGCACACGCGATGAGCTTGCCCTTGCCACATGGCACCGCGGCGACGAAGCGTTTCCCCTCCACCTTCTCGCGGGCCGATGAGGGCGTCCAGACGCTTTCCAGGACCGACCAGCGCGCGGGGTCGGTGGTCTCCCCCATCGCCCGTGCCAGCACCTGGCATGGGCGGCCGATGGCGTTGTGGCGCCCTGGCTGCCCGCAGGCCACGAGAGTTCCGCCACCGGCGAGGAACCCGGCAAGCCGCTCCTGCAGTCCCTCCGACAGATCGGCGGCCTGTGGCAAGATCACTACTGCGAAGTCGCCCGGCCTGGCGCGTCCGGTCTCAAAGTACTCCTCCGGCACCAGCTCGTAGAGGATGCCCCGGGGGTACAGCAACCGGTGCAGCCCCATGATCTCGTGGACAGCGTTGACGTCCGGCTGGCGCATTCGGCCGGAGGGCAGGTGCTTCATCCTGTCCCCATCAGGCAGCGTGCCGAGCAGAGGCCGGCCGTTGCGCATCGTTGCCGACGGTTGCACGATGGCGACGCGCGCGGGCACGATCTGGCTATGCGTCAGCACCCAGTCCACCATCTCCAGCTTGCGCTTCGCCACCGCGAGCGCCGGGGCACAATAGCGCATCGTCGTGCCCTCGTAACGGGGGTCGAACCAGTTCCCGTTGTACTCTCCGAGGTAGTTGGCGTCCGTGTACGCGTACCACTTCATCTGCAGTGTCCGGCCCCAGATGCCGGCGCGGGCGATGTGCTTCTCCAGGCCGCGGCGGCTGGCAACCTCCTCGCCGACCCGGAACCGCTCTTCCTGCAGGCCCCAGAAGTCCTCCAGATACCCCAGCCCTTTCCCGGCATAGCGGTTCAGGGTGTTGAGGTAGAGGTTCATGAGCTGCATCCATGGCGCTTCGTAGTGGAACGAGATCACGTCGCACGCCTCAAACAGCCGGGCGCCATTGATGTCCAGCAGCAAGCTGGCGTGCCGGGCGGCCACCGGCTTGGTCGGGTCGCCCTGCTTGATCGAGTCGTAGACCAGCTTGAGGTACGCCACAAACGCCTCATCACGGAAAGCCTCGAACTCAGCGATCAGGGGTGTCACTTCGCCCCGGCGGGGTTCGGCACGGTAGTCTGGCGGGGGCCCGATGGCGGTGAACGAGGCGTGGTCGGTCCCCCAGGCCTGGTTGAGGGCGGCGATGGTACCGTACTTGCCGCTCAGGTAGGCGTGAAAGGCGTTCAGAGCCGCGGGCCCCCCGGTCCCGAACGTCATCGTGGCCTCGTGGGAGACTTCGTAGAACAGCACGCGCGGCTCGTGGCGGCAGAAGGCCGCGTATCGGCTCAGGAAGTCCTTCACATATGCCTGCACTGCGGGGTGGAACATGTTGAGCCCATACAGATCCAGGCGGTTGGCCGTGGTCGCAGCATGGCTCCCGTCCTGCGAGCTCATCATGAAGTCCGGATCGGCCTGGTGCTTGTCCAGGAGCCACCGGGGCGCGTAGATGGCCCCCCCGATCCCGAACCCATACAGCATGCTGAACGAGCCGCGGTAGCCGAGGGCCGCCAGGTCGTCGCACGTCCTCGTGACATTGCCGAAGTCCGTCTCGGTCTCCGTGTGTTTGGCCGGCCGAACACCTACGGAGGAATGGAACTCCAGCTCAAACGGTTCCTCGAACTCCGACCATGGCGGCGGGCTCCAGGCACCGAAGAGCAGGCGGTTCATGCGGCCGCTCTGCCCAAACGGCGGGATGCCCGGGTCCTGCCGCCCGAGGTGTGCCGGGAGTCTGACCGCCGCCGGGGGCCGGATCCGCTCCATCTGCCGGCCGCACTCCCCCTCCAGGCCCGCAATCGCCTCAGCCACCGCCGCGGCCGCGATCGCGAACTCCTCGCGCGTCGCCTCGTCGTTCGTCTTGAAGGCCCGGCCGTAGGCGGCATAGGCCTCCTGCAGGTGATCTTCACAGGCCTCGAGCTCGCGGCGGACACTCGCGGAGCCCGTCTGGCCGGCGTAGGCATGACAGCGCTCGACATCGCGCACGGCGCGCTCGGCCTGTGCGGCGGCCATGAGTAGACTGTTATAGCGGCCGGCCATCTGGTAGATGGCGTCGTTGGCCTTCTGGTGGCTCACGAAGGCGTTGTAGCCGGCGCTACCGACCTTCGACCCCGGCAGCCAGTAGGTCCACACATCCCGGTCCAGCTCGGCGCTGTGGCGCACCGGCTCGATCCGGACGTCGTCCAGCCACACGCGCCCCTGGGTGTAGTCCACCACAAGACAGAACTGCCAGCTCGTGGTGTCCTTCGGCGTGTAGAACTCGCCGCTCCAGCGCGTCCACTCCCCGTCGGGTTCCCGCGTCAGCTTCATCAGCGACACTTTGGCTTTGACCTTCCCGGCGCCGAGGTTGCTGAAGAAGCCGATGGCCGATGCGGGGATGCGTGGCTCCTTGCGGACATGGAAACCTACGCGGTACAAGGTCTCGGACTCGAAGCCCGTCACCGGAGTGTTGATGATGCCCCGGTAGCCCGGGTGGGGAGCCACGATACACAGCGACTGCTTGCCTGCATGGGCGACCGTGGTATCGAGATACGTCCACGTGGGCGATTCGGGCGGCCACACGCCCCAGCGCTCGGAGCCCTCGAAGTCCTGGTTCCGGACACTCGCGCTCTCGGCGGCCCACCCGGGCCATCCCATCAGCATGAGTGGCAGCACGATCCGCAGAGCTGCAATTCCCACCTTCCCTGGCAGAGCCAGCTTCACCATCATCGCTCCCTTCCCTCGGGAACCGCGCCTCTGGAAGAGCGGCCGAAAAGCCGTTCTGAGGCCGCGGAGCTACGCCAGAATGGCTCTGGAGAGCACTCAGCCGGGCGCTACACCTCGGGGGCCGGCCGGATGTGGCCTTTTCGGCCGGACCCCTCGACCCACGTCATCCTGAGGAGCGCATGCGGCTTCACACAAGCCGCAGCGACGAAGGATCTCGTCTCGCTCACGAGTGCCCTCACATCGAGCAGATCCTTCGCCAGAAGACCGCGCAGCGGTCTGGGCTCAGGATGACAGTCCCGTCGAACGGCGCAAGACGGCGGCGTCGGTGCGCTCGGCGTCGGCCAGGCTGGCGAGGAACCCGGCCAGCTCCTCCATCTCGGCGTCGGACAGGCTGGTGAACGGCGGCCGTCGCCAGCGCTCGGTCAGCCCGCACAGCTCAGTGATGCCGTGGATCGCTGCCTCACCGCGGTCGCTCGTTCAGGGCTGGTACTGGAACCGCGCCTCCGCCGCCTTGCCTGACGCCAGCTCCCGCGCACTGACGGTCCAGGTGCCCGGCGTGTCGTTGGCGGCGAGATCCAGTCGCAGCGTGATGATGCCATCCACCGCTCCATAGTAACCGCTGAATTCGGCCGGGGTGCCCTGCGGATCCAGGATGTCCACGCGGGCGGGGATGATGGCCGACAGCGGCTTGCCGGCCGCGTCCACGATACTGACCTGCACCGCGACCACTCGGTCCGCCGGTTGCCGCGCGGCCACCTCGATGCGCACGTTGGTCACCGGGCGTGGCGTCGCCATGTAGACCCGCCCTTCGCCGGGGCCCAGGTCGACTTTCCACTGCAGCCGCGCCCCGCCCTCCGCCGGGACGGCGCGGCCGGCCAGCAGGTCGTACACGGTCGCGCCGGGCTTGCTGAGCGACACGACGGCCTGGTGAGGGAGCCCCTGCTCCATCACCAGCCGGTGATGCCCGACATAGTCGCCGTAAGTGCGCTTGTCGTTGATGGCGAACAGGTACTCGGTCTCGCCGTACTGACGCCGCCGGACGATCACGTCGGGGTCGGAGGAGTCCGCCTGCGGGACATACAGCGGTGCGAGGTCGCGACGCAACTCCCCGGCCAGCGCCTGCAGGGCGGCCTTGCGCTGGTCCGGCACACCACCACTCGCTGCCTGACGGACGATGAGGTCCGGGGTGATCGCCGGCGCCAGGAGCTGGTCGCCGACGACGAGGCCGCCGGCGTTCTGGAAGTCCACGATCCGCTGGTAGACGCCCCGTGGCAGCACCGGGCAGTTGGGCATGACCAGTATCTTGACGCCGTCCAGGCCATCACGCAGGATCGTCTCCTCATAGACGACGCGCGGTTGCAGGTGCGCCCACTGCAGCACGTGGTGCATGTCAGCCACCCAGCCGCTACCCCAGCCCCACGTCTGGGCCGCGCCGAAGACCATGGAGGTGAAGCTCTCCAGCATGGCCACGTCGGCGGGGGGGTCGGGTACCTGCATCAGGGCCGGTGCGAGGGGCACGGCAACGTTGTGGGTCAGCTCCGCCAGGGCGGTGCGCGTTGCAGGGTTGGTGTAGCGGTAGGCGCCGGTCTGCTGCCGATTGCCCATGCCCAGCGAGTTGTCGCCGTGGTACATGATGCCCTGCACGGGACGCGCGAGCTTCAGCCAGAACGCCTCGCGCAGGTGGTCGGGGGCGATGGTGATGAATGCCGCCTTCGGCTCGGCCTTCTCCCAGGGGGCGCGGTCCTTCTCCTGCTCCGGGAGCTTCGGCGCCGTCTCACTGCGGTACCAGATGATCTGCGTCATCTTCATCACGCGCTGCCCGGGCCGACCGGCGGCCATGGCGAACAGCTCATCGGTGGCCAGGCCGATCCGGAGTGGATCGGGGTAGGTGTAGGTCCATTGGGAGAGCACATCCACCTCGCCACCGCTGCCCCAGATGGGCGGGCAGCGCACCGCGGGGTCGTTGAACGTCCAGAAGCCCGGACGCGTCCCGGTCTTGAGGCCGCGGTGCACTTGCGAGTGCAGCTCGTTCCACCCATCTCCCTCGCGCCAGAACCAGCGGTAGTAGTCGAGCAGAGGATCGTCGTCGGGGATGATCCCCCCCGGCGGCACATGCCCACTGCGGCCGGCGACGCCGACACCCTCCCGCGCCATCGCCTGCGCCGGGATGTCCCGGCCACAGCAGGCACGATAGGCGGCCCGGTCGTGCTCGTGGAAGCAGAGCGCTGAGCCATCGCGGATCTCCGAATGGATCATCGCCCCGTCCAGGGCCGGATGGCGCCCGAAGGTCTGCCCGACGGACGCGCCCACGTTGTAGGCGAACTGCCGGACCTCGGGGAACCCGCCACACACGTTCACCCTGCCTTCCGCCTCGCCGGCGCGGTTGACCCGGCGGTACTTCGCGCGCCGCTCCTCGACCCCGGCACCCCGCCCGGTAACCCACTCGGCCGGGTCCATCTGGACGACGTACCTCAGACCGGCCGCCAGGTGCGCGTCCAGCTCAGCGAGAGTCTGGTCCGGCGTGAGTGACGGCACCAGCGCCTTGCCTGCTGACCAGACGCGCTCGTAGTTCGCCGCGTCGCTCTCACGGAGCAAGGTATGGGTGAAGCCGATCTCCTTGAGCGACGCGAAATCTGTGACCTTATACGACGTCTCGGGGATGCCCCAGTCCACCACGGGGAACACCCGGGGCAATGGCCGCGCAACGATGGTCACCGTCCCCGGTGCCTCCAGGGTCACCGGCTGCCCCCCCGCCTTGCCGGTGAGACGTGCCACCAGGCGGTACTTACCCGGCCGGAGGAAGGTGTCCACCGGCAGCACGACGCGCGTCTGCCCCGCGGCCCCGATGTCGGGCAACGCCCGCGCGGCCGAGCGAATGTCATCCAGGCTGACTACGGCCTGCAGGCCCTGCAGCGGCTGGCCGAGGGGGTTCTTGACGAGCACACTCACCCCGGCGTCCGCCTCGGCGCGCTGGAACACAGTCCGGCCACCAGTGACGGCGGCGCTCGGCTGGGGGGCGAGCCACGGCGGCATGCCGTTCATGATGCGCACCTGGTCGATGAACCCCGCAAAGCCGATGTTCGTGCTGCCGACGCGCGCACCGATGACCAGCGGGTTGGTGCCGGGCGCTAGGGGGCCGCGCCCCTGATTGAGCCCCTCCCCGGCGCGCTGGCCATTCACGAAGAAGCGCCCGAGACCAGCGCCGTCGTAGGTGAAGGCGAGGTAGGTCCAGGCACCCACGGGGAGGGTTACCGGCGCCGAGCTGTAGTGTGCCGAGTCCCCGCCATGGCCGAGGTAGGCATCAATCAGGTACTTGCCGCCGTCCAGGGCGCGCACGGACAGTTCGTAGTCCTTGTTGCCCTGGGGATCGCCGGCCTTGCGGTGGTACTGCTTGTCCAGGAGGAAGTAGTTCTTCCCGGCGGCGAACTCGGGTTTGGGCTTGACCCACAGCTCCAGCGTGAACGCTCCCCCGGGGCTGAGGCCGGGGTGGCTCTTGACCAAAGCCCCGTGGGCCACGTCGTTGTCGGAATGGAAGCTCTCCAGGCAGGGCCC
>CAZIWQ010000024.1:0-17555 GCA_964542355.1 uncultured Armatimonadia bacterium | reverse complement strand
CCACCCCGCAGCCAGACCGTGACACCACCGGCCGCGGATCGCTGGGCCGGCGTCAGCCGGCGCACGGCCTCGCGGGCACGCTCCAGGCTGCGGAAGGGTTGTGCGGTCGTGCCAGGGCTCTGGTCGTTCCCATCCGGGGCCACGTACAGGTCGGTCGTGGCCCATGCCACCGGCCCGGCAAGTAGCACCAGGACACCCATCGCCCGGCGCGCGGCGGTGGCCATCCGTCCTCTCGGATCACGTCGCAGGCTCACGAGCTGCCCCACACGGCGGCTCACGAGATCACTCCTCTCGGACGGTTCCTCCCCGCCCCCATCTGCGTGCGGCGGACGTCCGCCGGTTGACGGTAGCGGTTCCGTTAGCAGACCGCCACGACCTGCCTTCGGGCCCGTCAGGGCTCTGGCACGCCTGCGCAGGTGCTGGCACCGGGCGGGCCGAAACAGAGAGCCGGCTCCTGGACCCGGCGGTACGCGATGACTTCGCCCGGACGATCCTGCAGATCCGTGACTCGGATGAGCACGGGATCGCACACATCGAGCACGCACTGGCGGGCGCGGGGTGACCTGTGGGCCGTGAGCGCTGGCGACTAGCAGCAGGAGGCATGCAACGATGGCCGATCAGAAGCCCGTCCAGCCGGGTGTGGATATTGCCCGGGTGACTGGCGGCAGCCGCGAGCACGTCGATCGTTTCCCGGCGTTGTGGCGACGGGGCGACGGCTCACTCCTGCTTGTCTATCAGGAGATCTCCGGGGGCAACCGCTTCAAGGGGTCGGGCTGCCACGTGCTGCTCGCCTCGACCGACGAGGGGCGGACGTGGCAGGAAGAGCGGCGCGCCTTCCCGTGGTCGCGCGACGAGGAGAACGCCTCGGCGGCCCACACCACCAGCCCGGGTGACTACTGTCGCTTCACCGCCTTGCCGGATGGGCGGCTGGCCTACTACGGCCAGGCCCCCGGCGGCGGCATGCTCATCCTCAGCCACGACGAGTTCCGCGACAGCCCGGACGCGTGGGAGGTCATCCGCCCGACCTACGATGTCGACGTGTCCTTCCCCCGCTGCCTCTATCACCTGCGCGTGCTCACCGATGGCACCTGGGCGATGCTGAGCACCTGGAACGAGAGCTCGGAGGGCTTCCGGGACTGGCGCCGGGGCCGCAAGCATGCAGGGATGGCCTTCCTGACCAGCACCGATGAGGGCCGCTCGTGGACCACGCGCTCCATCCTCCACGATGGCACGTACTTCCCGTACCAGTTGTGCGAGCCAAGCTGGGCGATCACGCCGGAGGGGCACTACCGCGTCTTCACGCGCGAGGACCTCGGCTTCGGGCCGGGCGTGGAGTTCATCTCCGTGGACGCGGGGCTGTCCTGGAGCGCCCGACCGATGAGGTTCCTCGGCCACCACATCTACGTCGACACGCTGCCTGATGGGCGAGGCCTGCTGGCTGTCTTTCGGGCCTGCCACTACATCCACATGCCGGCCGTGGGGGCGTGGTGGGATGACGGGAGTGCCTGGGGCCGCTTCCTGCACTTGGACAACCTCTACACCAACGCGCGCTATCATGCCGACATGTCGCAGTGGGTCGCCGGACCGGACGGCACGTACATGGTCGCCTACAGCCTCCCGCCCGACCACGAGACAGAGGTCCGCGTCCACGTCGCGCGCTTTGCGCTGGAGCACTTCCGTGCGCCGGGGATCGTGGCGGAGGCGTGACTGGCGAGACAGCGGCTCTCGCGAGCCACCGTAATAGCGACAGGTAGTCGTGGGGACGCCCCCCCCCTCAGCCTTGACAGCCACAAGCCGGTGTGCGACGATCTTGGTGCCGTCCGGACCGCCACCGATAGGGGCCCACGAACATGAGCGCAGACACCCACCCTCCTGACCAGCGCCCCGACTCGACCGACGACTTCGTCGAGCGCGAGCCCTACGCTGGTGACGTCGAGGCCGAGGACACCACGGGCGATCCCATCACAGAGCCGTTTGACCCGATGCAGATCCGGTTCGAGCTCTGGCAGCCCACCATCGACCTGCTGATGAGACGCATCAGCGAGGGGGCCATCAAGCTCGACCCGGACTTCCAGCGCCGGGCGGACATCTGGACACCGAAGGCCAAGAGCCAACTGATTGAGTCCTTCCTGATGCGCATCCCGATCCCGGCGTTCTACATCGACGGCACCAACGAGCAGGAGTACGTGGTGGTGGACGGGCTCCAGCGCCTGACGGCCTTGCGCCAGTTCATCATCGATGGCGAACTGGCCCTCAGCGACCTCGAGTTCCTCACCCAGTACAACGGCCACCATTTCGTCGATCTGCCCCGACACCTCCAGCGACGGATCGAGGAGACGCAGGTGACTGTGTTCCGTATCCAGGCGGGCACTCCCGATGCGGCCAAGTACAACGTGTTCCGGCGGGTCAACACCGGCGGCGTGCCCCTGACGCCCCAGGAGATCCGCCACGCCCTCAACCAGGGACCGGCGACCGCGCTCCTCAAGGAGCTTGCTCACTCGGAGGAGTTCGTCTCGGCGACGGGAGGTGCGGTGAAGGGGATCAGACTCGCGGACCAGGAATGTGTGCTGCGCTTCCTGGCCTTTGTCCTGACCCCCTACACGGACTACGATGGCCCGGATCTCGAGCGCTTCTTGAATGACGCGATGGGCAGGCTCAACGACCTTGATGGCACAACTCGGAACGGCTTGCGGGTGAGGTTCTTCAGGGCGATGATGGCCGCACAGGATCTGCTGGCGAGAGACGCGTTCAGGAAGCTCGACATCCATGGCGACCGCCGGTTCCCCTTCAACAAGGCGCTGTTCGAGGCCTGGTCGGTGAACCTGGACGCGCGGACCGACGAGGACATTGTGCTGCTGGTCGAGAGAAGGGACGAGGTCCTGGAGCGGTTCCGCAGGTTGATGGACGACTACGCTTTTGTGGGCTCCGTCTCAGGCGGCACCGGCAAGGAGGCACAGGTGAGGACCCGGTTCGGCCGCATCGAGGCCCTGCTGCGCGAGGTGGTCCCGTGCTGAACCTTCTGGAGCTTACAAACTTCAAGTGCTTCGACGAGCTGTCGCTGCCGCTGGGGCCGCTTACACTGCTGGCCGGCATGAACTCGTCCGGGAAGTCGACCGCCCTCCAGGCGGTGCTGCTGCTGCGCCAGTCGGCACCGATCGGGAGCGGGCGGCAGCGTCTGCAGCTCAATGGTGAGCTGGCGAACCTTGGGACCGTAGCCGATGTCCTGTACACCGAGGCGGCAACGGAGGAGGTCGTCATCCAGCTTGGCTGGGACGATGGAGCGCACGCAACGTGGCGCCTCAGATGCGACCTCTCCGACAACGTGCTTCGCCTGACGACCCCGGTGGTCGAGTCCCATCAGGAGCGGCCGCCCTTTGCTCCGGTGTTCACCTATCTGAGTGCGGAGCGCCTGGGACCTCGGACCCAGAACGCGATGTCTGACTACGAGGTACTCGCCCAGCGTGACCTCGGCGCGCAGGGCGAGCACGCCCTGCAGTTCCTCGACCTCCACAGGCACGCGGCCATACCCATACTGGCCCTGGCGCTGGCAGAGGGCGATCCCAGTCTTGTGCGCCAGGTGGAGGCCTGGCTCGGGGTCGTCAGTCCGGGCATCAGACTCAACCTCACAGCTCACGCCGGTCTCGACGCCGTGCAGGCCCGGTTCGGCTATCCGCGCAGGGATGCGGCGGATCCCGCGTACCACAGGGCCACCAACACGGGCTTCGGTGTGTCGTTCGTTCTCCCGGTCCTCCTGGCCGTTCTGAGCGCCCCCCCCGGTGCGCTGCTGCTCGTGGAGAACCCGGAGGCCCACCTGCACCCGCGAGGCCAACGGCTGCTCGGGGGGCTGCTCGCGAGGGCGGCCCAGCATGGACAACAGATCATCGTCGAGACCCATAGCGATCACATCCTCAACGGAGTGCGTGTTGCCGCCTACCATCGGGAGGTCGACGCGAACAAGGTGAGACTGCACTGGTTCGAGCGGAGGGAGGGCCCGGATGGCGCATACCACGTGGTGACCTCGCCCGCAATGGACCAGAACGGGAGGATCGACTGGTGGCCTGAGGGGTTCTTCGACGAGTGGGAACGAGCGCTCAAGGAACTGCTCAGGCCCGAGGACGAAGCCCAATGAACCTGGATGTCGCACTGAACGAGCTATCGGTCGCCACCCGGGCACCGGACATCGCGACCGCGCGCTGCTGGGTCCACGGCCTGCACAACGTGCTCTCCGCGCTCGAAGTCGATCATCACCTCGCGGTGCCGGCGGACCTGGCGGCCAGGCCTCTCGCCCCGGGGTACACGTTCCTCGGGTACGTCGAGGACCGCCAGGTGGACGAAGCAGAGCGGATGGCAGTGCTGGTCGCGCTGACGAAAGGCCCCTTCCTCGAGGCCTGCCTGGACGCAGGCTCGGACGACCTCCGTCTCGACGGAGCCCCTTGCCTGGGCCTTGCCGTGGCGTTCACCACCGACGGGATCGCTGCGAGCCTCCCCAGCGACCCCGCGAGGTGGGACACGCATACGGTGGCAGTCACCCGCCTTCATCTTGGCGAGGGTGCCGCGCTGCTCGAGGAGACGGTAGGCGTCCGGCACGCCAGCGCAGTCGCCCACCTGGCGCACCACGCCTCGTGGCTCGAAGACATGCGGATGTCCCCGAAGGACGCCCTCGCGTTGTGGGACAAGAGGGCGGAGCTCTATCCGGAGTTGGTGTTCTGCGCCGAAGTCAAGCGACAGCTCAGGGCGCTGATATCCAGGCCTGACGTGACACGACAGGCGCACAGGAAGCTTGCAGCCGTTCAGAGGCACCTGGCGGCCACCAAGGGAGCGGTGTTCGATCCGGCCCAACTGCCCTTCGAGCTCAAGGGAGAGAAGTCGGCGACCATGCAAAGGTCCCCTGAGGCACGCACGATTCTATGCCCGGACGGTCAGCACCGCACATTTGAGCTGCACTTCGACCTGCCTGAGGGGCATCGCGCGTACCTGCTGCATGACGCAGCAGGCAAGAAGGTGCTGGTCGGCCGTGTGCATGTGCACCCGCCCAACGCGAGCGACCACTGAAGGGCCGATCGAGATGCCCCCCCGCTCCCCTTGCCCCCACTTGCCCGACAGCAGTGTCGGGCGTACCGATCCACGGCCGCATGGGCCCCCACCCCATTCCGCCGCTCCAAGTGTCGCCCCCGCGTGCCGCGAAGCCTACTTCACCACCACCGCGGCGAGCTCGCCCGGCGGCAGCGTCAATACCGTCTTCCCCGCCGCCGTCGTCAGTGCCGGGCCGAACAGCAGCCTCCCATCGGGTACTTCCACGCGGCGCACGCTCGCATCGTCGTAGTTCACCAGCAGGCACAGGCGCCCCTGTGGCGACTGCCACGCCCACTGCCGCAGCACCGTCTCCCCGGTGTTGAACGGCGAGACCGCGAAGCTCTCGTCGCCCACCTTGACCGTGCGCGTCCGCTCCGGCGCCGCGTCCAGCTTGAGACCCTCGCAGCGCGTGGCATCCTGCAGGAACGGCTCCAGCAGCGCGATCTCCTGCAGGCTCCGGCGCAGGGCATTCATGTAGTCGGCGTCCAGCGACTCGATGCCGACCCACAGGATCGCGCCCTTGCCGCCACTGGCGGCGGTCACCAGTAGGTTCGTGCGCAGCTCCTGCGCGCTGGGGAACACGTCCGGCACCGCGAGATCGGAGGCGAGCACGAAGGGGAGGACGGGGGCCGTCGTGTTCTCACAGGTCACCCGCACCGCGTCGGCGTACGTCGTGCCCACGGAATAGAGCATCGGGGCATGGAAGCCGACCTCGGGCTCGAACAGGCGGATGTCCATGCCCCGCCTGGCGGTCCACTCATCGCGCGGTGGTCCGCACAGGCCCACCTGCACGTTCGGGTTGGCGGCGTGGATCGCGGCGCAGTGGTTCTTGACGATTCGGCCGTTCTGCCCGGCCCGGAAGCGACCCCAGGCATCACCCGGCAGTTGCTGGATCTGCTGGGGCGTCATGTTCTCAACCTGCGCGGGGTCGAGCTTCTCGGCCGCCGCGAACGCCGCCCGACATCGCGGGCAGAAGCAGCAGTTGAACACCGGGGGCTCGAAGTTGATGATCAGCATCGTCGAGTCCGCGCTCAGGCGGCCACGGTAGCTCGCACACAGCTCCGACCACCACGGCTCCGCGCGCTCCGCCTGGGCCTGCGGGCACATCAGCCGCCGCTGCTCCTTGACACTGTCGTACACCAGCGGGTACTTCTCGCCGCCCTTCTGACTGTAGCCGTCCCACAGCCATTCCCATGTCCGATAGCCCTGTTGCGCCAGCTCCTGGTCAATCGGGTGGTACTCGTGCTGGTAGTTGCCGAGCGACAGGCCGCCCGCGATCCCGGCGTAGGCCAGGTAGTCGAGGACTGCCTGCCGCTGCTCCCGCGAGGGCAGGCGCAGGGCGTCGGAGTGCTGGGCGTACAGGGGGAATGAGCGGACGCGGGGGAGCTGTCCCTCGGCGCGTGGCGCCAGTTGCGCCGCCAGCTCATGCAGGGGGCCCAGTTGCCCCCCACACTCTGTCTGCCAGCGCCAGGTGAAGCTCGCGGGGCAGCCGGCACCCGGCTCGACATAGATGAAGTGATAGGCGGTCCACTCCGGGCCGGTGGGCTTGAGGCGGGCGGTGAGCTGCTCGGCACGGATTGGCAGCCGCCAGCGCAGGGCCGCCTGCCCCTCGCGCGTCACGCGCTCGGGTGTGACCGCGACGGCCTCCGGGATCGTCTCCCGGCTGCACACGACCGGCCCGCGCACTGTGACCTGTGGGGGCGTCTCCACGATCAGCGCCGGCTCGCGCACCTCCGCCTTCCGCCCCCAGAAGAACATCGCGACCGGGTTGACGGCGGCCGGCAACAGATGGAGCGTGTTGTCCGGGCGGCGCTGAGCGGGATACCACATCACCTGCAGCGGCGAGCCGTCATCCGGCGGCGTGGGCCGCTGCCGTAGCAACGTCTCGGGAGTTGCCTCGGGGCCACACTCCTCCAGCACGATATCGTCGAACCACGCATAGCCCGGCGCTTCCCACAGCTTGCATTGCAGGCGGCCCCAACTGGCGTCCTCGCGCGTGCGGAAGGGAAGCGTGATCGTCTGCCAGTCCTGGGTGCCGCCCAGGAAGGGCGTCACATGCCACGACGCGGGGGCCTCGACCCCGTTCTCGTAGAGGATCAAGTACGCGCGCCCCCCGGCCTGCACGTTCACCCGCATGACCTTGAGCTGCAGCCGGTAGTTCGTGGCGGGCTTGAGAGTGAGGCGCGGGCCGTAGGTCCACGTGGCCCGGCCACCCAGCTCCTTCACCTGCAGGCGGATCGAGTGCCCGCCGGCCGGTTCGGTGTCATCCCAGGCCCCGCCGACTGCGCCGCGCGTGGCGGCGAAGGTCCAGTCGACAGGCCGGCCCTCGCGGGCCTGCTCGAAGCCCTCCTGCCACACCGGCTGAGCGACGGCGAGCGGTAGAGAGGAGAGAACACACAGAGTGCTGAAACTACGCCACATGGCCGGACTCCCGTACACCCGTGTTGGTCGACAGGTCGGCACGGCACGGCGGCACTTCGCGGCGATGGACACAACAACCTGCCGCGGCGATGGGGTCACATCTTTGATACTTGATATTGCCCAGCAGGGCTTGCTTGCGGGTGTAGCCGCTGGTCACCCGCAATATCGAATATCAAAGATGTGACCCCACTTTGGAGGTACTCAAGTATGGCACAAGTGCAGGCCGGGGAGATCCGGCTACAGGATGAGACGGGCCTGGTCGTGCGGTTCTCCGCGCAGGGAGAACTCGTGGCCATCGGGCGCGAGGGCTGCGCAGCGACCTTCGCGCCCTCCTGCTACGGCTGGTCACTGCGGACCCGCTGGGACGACCAGGACCCCCAGGTCCTGCGTCCGTGCGCGCCCGCGCATGTCGTGCAGCCGGATGCGACCCAGTTGCGCCTGGTGTTCAACAGGCTGCAGTATGAGGACGGTCGCGAGGTCAACGCCACCGTCGAGTTGACGTGGGAGCTGGCCGACGGGTTGCTCCAGGGCTGGTTCGAGAACCTGGCACTGCCTGATGGCCTCACGCCGGCCGCGCTGGCGTTCCCCGATGTGCGTCTCCCCTATGCCGATCATGCCCAATGGCTGGTTCCACTCGACCTGGGGATGCTCGTGGACGACCCGCTGCACGAGGCAGTGGACGCACCGGACATGAGTGCCCATCGTCGCGAGCGGGGCCACATGCAGCTCACCGCCTGGCTGACCGGCGACACCGGCCTGTACCTGGACTCGCGCGACACTGACGGCTGGATGAAGTCGCTGCTCCTGCGGGTTGGCCAGGGGACCGCGGAGCTGTGCATCGAGCACCTGCTGCCGCAGCCGCGCCTGGGCCGCCCTGAGTTCCCCCGCTACCGCGTGTCGCTCGCCCCCTTCGTGGGCGGCTGGTACGAGGCGGGGCAGATCTACCGTCCGTGGGCCATGCAGCAAGAGTGGGCCTCGCGCGGCCCGGATCAGCGGCGTGACAGCTATGTGGCCAATCTGGCCTGCTGGCTGTGGCTGCGGGGACGCATCAGCAACGTGTGCCCGGCCGCCAAGGAGGTGGCCCGCCGCCTGGAGCTCCCGGTGGCGGTCGACTGGTACTGGTGGCACAAGCACCCCTACGATACCAGCTATCCCGACTACTTCCCGCCCCGCGAGGGTGCCGACGCCTTCCGCGCCGCCGTCGCCGACCTGCAGCGAAGCAACGTGAGCGTGCAGGTCTACTCGAACGGCATGTCGTGGGACCATGATGAGCCGCGCTGGGAGTCCGAGGGCCGCAAGTGCACCACGGTGCTGCAGGATGGCGAGTACTGGGGCTTCGTCTACAACACGTGGATGAACCGCAAGCTGATGCACACCTGCGGCGCCGCCGAGGGCTGGCACCGCCAGGCGCTGATCACCGCCGCCGGGGCGGCCGACCTCGGCCTCGACGGTCTGTACATGGACCAGATCGCCATCGTGGGCGGCACCACCCCGTGCTTTTCCACTGAACACGGCCACGTTCCCGGCGGCGGCGCTTACGGGGTGCAGGGGTTCCGCGAGCTGTTCGCGAAGGTGCGGCAGCGCCACCCGAATCTGGTGCTGAGCAGCGAGAGCGTGGCCGAGGTCTACCAGGACCTGCTCGAGTGCTGCATCACGCTGCAGACCAGTTGGGAGGCCTCGCGCGGTGCTGCGGGGTGCGAGGGCACCACGCTCGTGCCCCTGTTCCACGCCATCTACCACGGGCACGCGGTGGTGTTCGGCAACTATTCGCACATTGACGGCATCACGCCGTGGGACGAGCTCTGGCCGCAGGAGGCGCGTCCGGCGCCGGCCGAGGAGCAGGCCTGGCACGTCATCTGCCCCGACCAGTTTGCGCTGGACATGGCCCGCACCGTCGCCTGCGGCTGCCAGCCGCTGGCCACCAACCTCACGATGGCCCACCTGACCAGCCCCGAGTTCGCCGCCGGCGTCGAGTTCTTCCTCGAGCTGAGCCGCTGCTACCATGCCCACCGCGAGTGGCTACTGTGGGGCGACATGCTTGCCCCCGGCGAGCTGGAGTGCGAGACCGTGGATGTGACCTGCATCCAGCGCTCGATCTTCACACCGCCGGCGACGATCGAGCCGTTCACCGTGCAGCGCCCGACCGTCCTGCACAGCGCCTGGCGCAGCCCCGCCGGGGCCGCCGGGATCTTCCTGGCCAACTACACGCGCGCCGAGCAGACGGTCACGATCGTCCGCCCGGACGGCCTCGTGCCGGGCGATGGCGAGGCCACCCGGACCCTCCCGGCGCGGAGCGTGTGCTTTGTGCCGTTGGTCGCGGGGTGAGGGGGCGGCCGCCTTCCCGGCCGTCGGGCAGAGGGTGTCATCCTGGGCCCAGACCGCTGCGCGGTCTTCTGGCGAAGGATGACGTCTCGCGCGGTGCCTCCGGCAAGAGCAGGTCCTTCGCTGGCGGACCGCTCCTCGGTCCTGGCTCAGGATGACATTCCCCGGGGGCTCGCGATCACAACGTCGGGATCCCGGCCTGCGTGAAGACCTCGTTCATGACCTCATGGACCCGCAGCAGGCTGGCCGCCGACCCGAGCGGCTCCGCGCGGCTCTCGACACAGTCCAGGAAGTGCGCCACGGCGGCCTGGAAGCCGTTCAGGGAGGCAGGGTCAAACAAGAGCTTCATCCGGCCGACACTCCCGCTCGCCACTGCCTGCCCCTCGCGGTATAGCTCCACCGTGTCCGGGACCATCACGTTGATACTGTGGCACGCGGCATGGGCCACGAAACGCTCGACCCAGTAGCCGGCATCGCCGTGCATCAGCAGGGCCCCCGCGCCCCCGGAGGCGAAACGGAAGTGGGCTGAGAGCATCCGTCCGGGCACGTGCACGGCGGAGAGCACCTCGGCGACATCGCCGCCCAGCCACAACAGCGGCGACAGCACGTGGATCCCGTCGTCGAGCAAGTACTCGGGATCGGTGCGGCGCACCGTCTTGCTCTTCTCCGCATGGATGAAGTCCACCGTCGCGTCAGCGAGGAAGTCGCGGGCGCGCACGATGGCCGTCATGAACAGCCGGTTCTGCCCCACCTGGTAGACGCACTGCCGCTCGCGCGCCAGGTCGACCAGCTCGCGCGCCACGGCCAGCGAGTAGGTGTCGGGCTTCTCGGTGTAGACATCCACCCCCGCCGCCAGCAACTGGCGGATGACGTCGGCGTGGTACTGGGCCGGCGTCAGCACCAGGGCCGCCTGCGGCCGCGCTTCGTCCAGTAGCTCCGCGACACTCGCGTGGGCGCCGGCGAACGCGTAGGACGCGCACGCCCGGGCGCGGCGGACGTCATCGGGCTCCACCAACCCGCCGAGGCGGACGCGGTCAGTGTAGGTGTTCAGCAGCGGACAGTAGACGGCACTGGCCATGTGACCATAGCCAATCACAGCAAGCTCGATCGGTTTCATGCTGTCTGGTTCGCAACCTCCTCCCCGATCCCCTCCCTCGCTTGCGCATGGTGGTCGCCGCCAGGGCTCTCCCGCTCGCCCTTGGGGAGGACTCGGGACTGGCTTGAGGAACCCCTGGAGGAGCGGCCGCCACGAGGTACGACGTCTCCCTTCCGCTGCGGAGCCCGTCCACGTAACGGCGGGGATGTGGGGCGTGGGGTGGGGGATGTGGGAACGTCGAAACGGCGGCACGGCCGACGGCGGCGGTCCAATCGTTGACGTTGTAGGGCGCGCACCCCCGCCGCCGTTCGCCGTTGCCGTGGTAGGAGCGGTCCCCTGACCGCGATGGGGTGCCCCTCACCAACCGCCACGCGCGGGGCACACGGCTCCCTCCTGCCACGTCGCTCTCGTGCTGTTGCCGTGCGTCGTTGCCGCTGCCTTCCGCCGCGCGGTCGCGCTCGGGGGAGCGCTCCTACCACGGCCACGACGCGACACGGATAACGGCGGCGCGGTCCCGCCCTGCGGGACGCGCCCTACAGACGGCGACGACCAACGGCGACGGCAAGCGGCGCCCGCGCCAGACAACTCAGCACCATCAGGGAGTGACACCATGAAACTAAAGATCGGGCTGTGCGGTGCCGGGCAGTTTGGCACCGCGTTCGTGCCGGTGTTCCAGCGTCACCCGGACGTCGCCGAGGTCTACCTCGCAGACGTCATCCCCGACCGGCTCGCGGCTGTCGCCGCGCGCTTCGGGGTGACGCAGACCTTCGACTCGCTGGAGGCCCTGTGCCGGAGCGACTGCGATTGCGTCGCCCTGTTCACCCAGCGCTGGCTCCACGGGCCCCAGGCCGTCCATGCCCTCAAGGCCGGTAAGCATGTCTACAGCGCCGTGCCGGCCGCTGTGACCCTCGAGGAGCTGGCCGCGCTCGTCGAGACCGTCAAGTCCACCGGCATGATCTACATGCTGGGGGAGACCAGCTACTACCGCGCACAGACCACCTTCTGTCGGGACAAGTTCGCGCGCGGCGAGTTTGGCGAGTTCGTCTACGGCGAGGGCCAGTACCATCACGACATGGCGCACTTCTACGCCTCGTACATGCACAGCGGCGGCGACGCCTGGAAATCGACCGCGAGCTTCCCGCCGATGCTGTACCCGACCCACTCGACGGCGTTCGTGCTCGGCGTGACCTTCCGGCGGATGACGGAGGTCTGCTGCTTCGGCTATGTCGACCGCCATCCGGACGGGGTGTTCCGGGCCGAGGAGAGCCTGTGGCAGAACGTGTTCAGCAACGAGTCGGCGCTGTTCCGCACCTCGGACGGGGGCATGGCGCGGGTCAACGAGTTCCGCCGCGTCGGCGCTGGCGACGGCCGGATGACGATCATGGGCACGCGCGCGGCCTATGAGGAGCAGCCGGGGCAGGGCGTCTACACGTGGCTCGACTTCCCTCCGGACTTCGGGCAGTCAGGCGCGATCCCCTACGCCGAGGCGGCGAAGCTCGTGCCGCTCAAGCGCGAGGATGTCAGCGCGATTCGGGTCTTCGACGGGGTCGAGGTGACCGAGGAGAACCTCGGTGATCTGCCCCGGCACTACCTGGGCAAGCAGTTCCTCGGTCTATCGCCCGCGCAGCCCTTCTGGCAACTGCCGGTCGAGTTTGCCGGGGTGCCCAACGGGCACGATGGCACGCACGTCTTCCTGGTCAACGACTTCGTCCGTTCCGTCGTGGCCCACCGGCTCCCGCCGAACCACGTGTGGCTCGCGGCCCGCTACAACGCGCCGGGGATGGTGGCCCACGAGTCGGCAAAGCGTGATGGCGAGCGGCTGCCGATTCCCGACTTCGGCATGCCCCCCGCCGACTGGGACGTCCTGGACACCACGCAGCCGCTGCAGCCGTGAGGGGGGGGGCGAGCAGGTGGACGACGAGGTGCCGTTCCTGGGACCGCGACCGTCCCGGTCGCAGCCGTGTCGTCTGTTGTTGGTCGTCGCCGTCTGTAGGGCGGGTCCCGCCGGGCGGGACCCCGCCGCCGTTCGTCGTTGCCGTGGTAGGAGCGGTCCCCTGACCGCGATGGGGCGCCCCTCACCAACCGCCACGCGCGAGGCACACGGCTCCCTCCTACCACATCGCTCTCCTGCCGTTGCCGTGCGTCGTCGCCGCTGCCTTTCGCCGCGCGGTCGCGCCCTGCGGGACGCGCCCTCCAGACGGCCACGGCACGACACGGCACGGCTGCGACCCCGCCTCGCGGGATCGCGGTCCCAGGAACGGCATGGCGACGACGGCATGGCGACGACGGCACGGCCACGGCTAGTACCGGTACGCGTCCAGCTCCCCGGTCGTGCACTCCTTGTCTGTCCCCACGAGCATCGCCGGCAAGGTAATCCCCCCGAGACCCGAGGCGTGAGTCACGCGGACCGCAATCCGGTTCTTGACGCCGGCCGCCAGCCACCGCTTCGCATCAACACTCAGGGGTGCCCCGATCAGCTCGCCCACGTGCTTCCCGGTCGAAGCATACGACCTCTCGCACGCCAGCTCGCCATTGACGTAGATCCAGGCCTGCTCGTTGATCCCCCGGAAGAGCAGGTACAGGTGCTGTCGCCGCGCTAAGTCGTCGGGGATCTCGAGGTTCTGAAAGTACCAACCGTAACCATCGAGGCCCGCGAAGCCCTGCTGCTCCCAGCCAACGCCACGGTTGATATGGACGCGGGACAGCCCCTGCGGCAGCGGCGGGGTTGACGTCCGGCCGGCTTCAGCTCCGCCCAGCACGGCGGCCGCGGCGTCATAGTAGCTCTGCTGCGCATACCACTTACCCGCCACGCCCTTGTCCTCGCGATCGGCGGCGAAGATCCACTCGGCGGGGAGGTAGACCTTCGGCAGGTCTGCGCTGTCCGCGTCGATGCACTGCTGCCAGCGACCGGTGATCTTCTCCAGTGTGATCGGGATGCCCAGGCTGGTCAGCTCGTTCTGCTTGCAGATGGCGGTGAACTCGTCAAGCTGCGGCTTGAACCCCTGCTTCTCGGCACGGGGTAAGCGGATGCTCTTGCCATACACGAAGTCGCCGAACTCGGTGTAGTAGCCGAGATTCTGGGAGAGCTCGAGATACAGCAGCGAGAGCTTCGCCCGCTTGACGCGCGCAAGGATCGCCTCGCTCTGCGCCATGCGCTCGGCCTCAGTGAAGCAGCGCCTCATGTTGCCCATGAACTCCGGGGTGAACATCGGCCCGTCCGGCGAGTAGGAGCAGTGGAGGTTGTTGAGCAGCGGATTGTCCGAGGGCTCACCGCACTTGTGCGGCTGCTTGTGCCACTTCTCCCAGAAGGCCCACATCATCATCTGATAGTCCCAGATCGGCCGGGCGGCTTCCTTGTAGTAGCCGAATACGAAGTCCGCCATCAGTGCCCGCGTGTCCAGCGCCGGGTTCCAGAGCTGCTTCGCCCACACCCAGCCGCGCATCTCATCGATGTCGTTGAGCTCAGACTCGTACATGATCCCCGTGGCGCCGTTGCGGATGTTGAACCGGGTATTCTCGCTCACTACCGCCCAATTGGCCATCGGCACCAGGAAGTGCACATAGTCGGTGGTGTAGTCCCAGACGAACACCTTCGCCTTGACGGCATGCCAGGCCCGGATCATCTTCTGGAAGTCCGGCGATTCCCACACATAGCAGAACTGGTACTTCCAGGCGTGGGAGTCGGTGCACAACTGCACGATCACGTAGTCATCAACCTTCAGCTTCGTGGGCGGCGAGGCATAGTCCAGGTAGGCCAGGCAGATCAGATGGTTGTTCGGGAACTCCTGCTTCACACCCTCGGCAATCCGGTTCACGTGGTAGAAGAAGCTACCGGAGCGCCCGCCGTTCTCGTCGTCCAGTCGCTTGCAGTTCGGGCAATCGCAAAAGCCCCTGCCGTCGTTGGGCCCGATCGCGGTGACGGTGACCTCCGGGTGGTTGCGGAAGATCTCGCACGTCTTCTCGATGCTGAGTCGGATGACATCCTCGTTCGTGTGGCATAACTGGCTGGGCTGGCGCTTGCCGTTGACCAGGGCGTAGTACTCCGGGTGCTGCGCGAAGTACCGATCGGTCGGGAAGTACGACGCATAGGTATGCCCCATCATGTGGTAGCGGATGCTGCCTCCCCAGGCCAGGGGGATGCGAGCATGGGGCGTGTTGGTCTTGTTGTGCAGGGACCAGTTCACATCATGTAGCTTGTGGATGTAGGGGTCCCTGAGCTCGAGCACCGGGATGACCTTACGCGGGATGAGGCTCACCGCCAGCCGCGTGCGGCGGGGGGTGTCGACGGAGCTGGTGGAGTACCACCGGCAGCCCAGGTCCTCCTCCAGCAGCGAATAGACCGCATGCATCAGGCCGCGCCCGGTGCCACCATACAGGTACACGTTCCCGTCAACCACCTCGATTGCATACCCCTCCGCCGCCAGGTCGGCGCTCTTCCACTGGCAGCGTGAGCCGGCCAGGAGCGCCGTGCGCCCGATGCTGACGTATGGGCCACTCCCTGCGACGAAGTCCCCCTCGCCGGTGACGGTGAAGTCCGCTCTGCTGATCTGCTTGAGGTACAGGCACAGGTCGGCGGCGGCCTTCACCTCGATGCGCTCGGCCTGGCGCGGGATCACCACGGAGTAGCTGGCTTTGCGGCGGTCCGCCAGCACGACCTCCGCCGCCCGCTCCCCGGCCGGCTGCAGTGAGTTGTGCCACTGCTCCGGCATGTCGCTGCGATGCACCCCTGCGTCCTGGTCGATGGTGATCGCGCCCATGTTCGTGAACCCCTCGTACTTGCGGTTCTTGTCCTCGATATACATGAAGACGTTGTACCCGCCCTTGAGGACGTGCGGCTTGAACCGAATGCGATAGGACACCACGATCTCGTCGGCCGTCTTCGCGACGGTCGTGTGCTCACAGTCCATGGCGCCCTGATCGTTCTCGATGACCTTGCCGGCCTCACCGGGCTTCCCCGTGGCCTCCGTCGCATTCCAGAAGCCATGCTTGACGATCGCCAGCTCGTTACCCGGCAGGTTGTAGCCGACATAGAACCCACTCAACTGGCTACTGCCTCGGGTGATGACCAGGTACGTGTTGGTGAGCAGGTGGACGCTCCCCGTGTGGCGGTAGGAGGCGACGATCGTGTGCCACTGGTCAGTCGGCAGCGGCGCAGGGGGTTCGGCCTCACCGTTGAAGGTGACGCCCACGTTCTTCGGAGCCTCGGCGGACAGCGATTGCGCGCAAGGTCCTGCCACTAGCCATACGCACAGGCAAGTGAGAGCTGCTAGCTTCATGGATGACTCCTCTGGTAGGGCGGTGCATGCTGGTCTGCCGGCTGCTTCGCCCGCCGCGAACGTTAGTCCTGCTCGCGCCGGGAAGGGCAACCACAGGCGGCTACGGAAACACCACCCGCCGGGAGAGAGGCGCCGGAACGGAGGGCTCGGATGGACACCCTGACCCCACGCGAGCGGATGCTCGCCGCCATGCAACGCCGGCAACCGGACCGCGTGCCGGTTGCCCCCGACATGTCCAACATGATCCCCTGTCGCCTGACCGGCAAGCCGTTCTGGGACATCTACCTGTACCGCGACCCACCGCTGTGGCAGGCGTACATGCAGGCGGTCGACTACTTCGGCACCGACGGCTGGGTCTACAGCCTCGACGGCTTCTCGCTCCCCGACCCCGCCGCCCCGCCACCGGAGCCTTCGGACACCACCCACGAGACCGTGATCGTCGAGCAGAGCGCTGAGCGCATCATCACGCGCAGCTACGCGGAGCGCAAGGGCCAGGCGAAGGAGTGGTCGTCGCACGTGACGGTGTACCCGCGCGCCGACCCACCCACCTATCTGCACGCCCACAAGGTCGGCCTGGTGGAGGCGCCGACGAAGTTCTGGCCGGTCGAGGGTGTGAAGGTGCACAAGCAGGGGTTTGCGTTGCTTGCCGAAGGCCTGGAGCGCTTCCAGGACAAGGGGGTGATCGGGGTCTCCGCCTGCCCGCCCCAGCTCGCACCCCCCGACCACCTCGGGGGCTACTCGATCTACGACTACTGCGACCGGCACGAGGCGGTGACCCAGTGGGCCCTCGCCGCGACGCAGGCCATCGAGGACCACCTCCGGCGCGTGCTCGCCGGCCCGGTGCGACCCGACTTCATCCTCACCGGCGGCTCCGGCATGCTCGTGTTCAGCACCCCGGCGATCGTGCGCGAGATCTCGCTGCCGTGTCTGCAGCGCATCACCCGCCTCTGCCGGGAAGCCGGCATTCCCTCGCAGGTCCACTGCTGCGGGCCCGAGCGCGAGCTGGTCAGGATCTGCGCTCTCGAGACCGACCTGTCGTCGATCAACCCCCTCGAGATCCCGCCGATGGGCGACTGCGATCTCGCGGAGATCAAGCAGAGCTTCGGTGACAAGGTCGGGCTCATGGGGAATCTGCACACGACCGAGGTGATGCTGCTCGGGAGCGTCAAGGATGTCCGGCGGGAGAGTCTGAAGGCCATCCGCGCCGCGGGCGAGGGTGGCGGCTTCATCCTCTCCACCGGCGACCAGTGCGGTCGCGACACCCCTGACGAGAACATCCGCGAGATGGTGCGGGTCGTGGAGGAGTTCGGGGCAGACCCCCTGGACATGGCGGCGATTGACAGGGAGATCGCGCGGCTGGAGGGGTG
>CAZIWQ010000023.1:11014-18090 GCA_964542355.1 uncultured Armatimonadia bacterium | reverse complement strand
CCAGACAAGCTGGCAGGGGTCTCGCGTCCCAGACCCGTCTGCGGTAGCCCACTCAGTCTCATTCACCTGCCAGACAAGCTGGCAGGGGTCCGCCGAGCCGGTCTCCCCACCGCGAAGGTCAGTCCCGCTACCCTAACGCCTCCGGGGGCTGAGGGTGAGGCAGACATGCCGCGCCGTGTCCGTGAGGTCGCCGTTGCCGTCCGCCGTTGCCGTCCGTCGTTGCCGAATGCCCAGTGCCCAATGCCACATGCCGCCGTTCCCCGTTCCCTCACACGGAGGTGTCCCATGATCGAGCACCCCGAAGCAGTGACCATCGCCCGGCAGATCGCTGAGACGCTGACGGGCAAGCGGATCGAGCTGGCCCTACGGGGGAACACACCTCACAAGTGGGCCTTCTATACGCGCCCGGCCGAGGAGTACGCGGCGATCCTCAAGGATCAGACCATCACCGGCGCACAGCCCAGCGGATCGCTGATCCTCGTTCCCATCAGCAGCGGTCACATGCTGGGCTTCGGCGGCGGGGGTGAGCGGATCCTGTACCATGCCTCGGAGGACACCGTGCCCCCGAAGCACCAGTTGCTGCTGCACTTCACTGACGACACCTTCCTGTCCGTCAAGGTGCAGGGGTGGGGCTCATGCCGGCTGGATACGCCCGAGGAGCTCGATGGGTACTGGTGGTATGCGAAGCGGACGCTGGAGCCCATGGACGAGGGCTTCACGCGGGACTACTTCGAGAGCCTGTTCGGGACATTGAAGCCCGACGACTCCCGCAGCGTGAAGTTCTTCCTGATCTCCGAGCCTGGCGTGTGGGGCCTCGGCAACGGCTACCTGCAGGACATCCTGCTGGCCGCGCAGGTGCATCCGCGCTGCCGGGCGGCGGACCTGACGAAGCCTCAGCGCCGTGCTCTACACCAGGCTATCGTGAAGACGATCCAGCGTGCGGTGCGGCTGAACGGCCGGACCGACGAGCACGACCTGTTCGACGCGACGGGCGGCTACGCGCGCCGGCTCAGCGCGGCGGCGACCGGCCTGCCATGCCCCGCCTGCGGCCAGGCCGCGATTGTGAAGGAGAGTTTCCTGGGCGGCGCGATCTACACATGCCCGCAGTGCCAGCCTGCACCGCCGAAGCCGGAGAAGCGCAAGAAGCAGGAGAAGACCGCCTGACGTGGTGTCAGCCGCGGTTCGTGGGGTACGGCGCGCCACTGCCACAAGCCTTGCCAACGAGGAACGGGACACAACGGCAGGGCGGCCGTGACGGCCGGGTCTTTGCTTCAGTCGCCCAAACACAGACTCCCCGGATTGTCGCCAACAGATGAGCTCTCGTTGCCGCCGAGGTCGACGAAGAGCTCCTTCACGCAGCAGCGGGCGAGCGAGTTGCTCCGCACCACGCACTCCGAGCAGTTGCCCATGACGACCCCGTAGTCGGGCGAGTAGACCCCCTCGCCACCGTCGTCCCGCCCGATGATCAGGTTGTTCCCACACAGCGTCACGCCGCGGCAGTCCGTCATCCTCACCTGCGCGGAATCCAGCGGGTCGGCATTCGCCCACTCCACCTTCCCACTGCGGTAGATGATATTGCCGGTGGCGGCGATGTGGTTGGCGCCCTCCAGACGCAGGCCGACAGTCCCCGAACGGTCGACGTAGTTCCCGGTGAGGTTGTAGTGAGTGCTGCCCTTCAGCACGATGCCACCCTCGCGGTTCCACTCGATGCGGTTACCAGTCACGGTGATCGCGGAGCTGCGCTCGGCGAGGTACCCCGCGCCGGAGTTGTTCGACAGCCACGAATCGATGACGAAAGCATCGTCCCCGTTGACCACATGGATCCCGTTGCCCCCATTGACCTTCACAAACGAATGCCGGACCGTGAACACGAAGATACCTGTCAGGTGGATGCCGTCGCCGCTGAAATGCTCGACCATGCACTCATCGATGATCGGGGTATCGTGATGGACGTAGGGCTCGGGCTTGTGGAGCATGATGCCATGGACAACCCCCGGGGCGTCTTTGCCGCGCCCCTGCAGCACTATGCGGGTGAGCCGCACGCCGATGGCGCCGGTGATGTCGATGAGGCACTGCGAGGTGGCATCCTCCCTCAGCTTCAGCCTGGAGCCACGGTCGCAATCGATCCCATAGGAGTAGTTGGCTAGCCCCTCGATGACGATCCCGGGCCGGGCCTGGAGTTGTCCCGTGAGGTAGGTTCCCGGGGGGACGATCACCGCGCCGGAGACTTCTGCGGCCCTGTCAATGGCAGCCTGGATAGCGTTGGTGTCGTCGGTGACACCGTCTCCTGTCGCACCGAAATCGCGGATATCGAACGTGCCGTAGCCTGGCACTAGCCTGCCTCCATCGGCGGGAGCCACGGCGTCCTGCTCTGCGTGACGCTTGCATGCCAGAGCGAGAGCACCGCGGCGATGTCCGTGCTGAAGCGCTTCTCCTCCATCCAGACCGGTGACGCTCTGAGTATCTTCAGCGGACACCAGGCCCCAGAGGGCGGGATGCACGTCACCCCACTCGCCCATTCGGCCGCCACTTCGGCCGCATCAGCGGCGGAGCTGTCAGTGCCGACGCGTGACCTGGCTTCCACTACGGCTGCTGTGACCCGCAGTACCGGCCACCAGGCCATCAGGACCTCCCTGATGGCCCTGATGGCATCACCATCCTGCAGCCATTCGGCATACATGTCCTGACTTCGGGGCATGAGCTCGTCCATCAGCCGATCGCACAAGTCGAGCGCTGCCTCCTCAGTGAGGGACGGCGCTGCACGATCGACCTCACCGGTTCGGGCTGCATGGGCCAGCCTGACGAGGGACGCCCGGTAGATGAACTCCTCACGCTGATCACGGTGGCGCTCCATCTGCACGTACTGATACGCCGTGTCCAGATAGAAGTCCCAGTCACCCCCCATCGCTACCACGAAGTCGTACACCTCCGCGTACAGCTCTTCCCAGAACCACTGTGCGGAGTCGGGGCTGTACCCCAAGACCTCCGCTGCCCGCTTGAGCAGGTGTGGGAACTTGTGGTCGCACCCGTAGGGCCGCAGATCAGCCTCCCAGAGCCAGTTCTGTGTGAGACGGACGTGTTCGTGGCCGGTCTCATGCCCCAAGCCCCACCACTCGAGTGGGTCCGAGAGGCGGTCATGCGGCACGGTGATCAGCCCTGACTTGAGGTTCATGAAGTCGTACTCCCAGTCGACGACTATGCAGCCTTCCCACTGCTCCTCACAGGCGGCGAGCATCTGCTCCACGACGGCGCCGGCGGCTCGCATGAGCTTGTGGTACGCGGTGACAGTGACCGCAGGCGGCTGGTAGTCGCCGTTGGCGAACCGCTGCATACTCGCCATGCGCTGGCGCACAGCCATTGACAAGTCCTTGTAGCACGCCCAGAGGTAGGAGAGGAAGGAGCCATGCGCATAGAACCGCCCGTTCACTGCGAGACGTTCACTGAGGGACTGAAGGGGAAGGAGGACGTCGTCCATGCCGTCTCTCGTTAGCGGGTCACTCGCATAGGAGATGGCGCACTCGTAGAGGGCCTCGATGTTGCGGGCGAGCGGCTCGTCGTGCTGGCTCAGTCGGGCCAGGACCCGTCTCGACGGTCGGGCGAGCTTCACCGGGGGACGGAGCGGGTACCGACCTAGCCCCGTGCTTGCAGCCGTACCGCCGGAGTCCACGAGGGCTGCCTCGTGGCCGGCCACCAGCCGCGTAGCGGTCGCGATGAGGTCGTCCCCTGCTGCCGCTCGCAGTCGCAGTAGCTTGGGCACGACTTCGCAGTCGTCGGCGTCGAGGGTGGTCAGGACGTCCGCGTCGCCGAGGAGCAGCCGTCCTCGGCGGCCCAGATGCTTCTCGGCAGGCTCGAGCACTCTGCGGAGACCAGCGCTGGAGACCGTTACCAGGACCTCAGCCGTGACCGGGCCGAGTTCAGGGTGCTTCCGGGATTCCAGCACGGAGGCCCTCCCGCATCCTGACCGGGACCGCGTGGCCCCATAGTGGAAGCAGGGGATGGTCACGGTCTTCAGGACGGGCAGCCCGTCTGCACTCACGCGGTCGTTGAGAGCAAGCACGTCGTGGAGGATCGTCGGGAAGTCATCCGAGAACAGCAGCAGTACGAGGTCGGCCCAGGATAGGCCTCCACCGATCGTCAGCCGCTCGCTCAGTAGCTGTCCGGACATCGTAGCGAGGGCATCGGCGACGTGCTCCACGGCGTAGAGCCCGTCCTCGTGTATGGCCTCGCCCCGCAGCTTCACCATGCAGACCCCGAGACAGGGCGCCGATGGCCAGGAGCTGATGGTTGGCAGCGGGCACCAACCACGCTCGCAGTTGCCCTCCCAGGAGTAGCAGAGCTCATGGGCCGCACGGTGTACGTGCTCAGGCACAACATACCTCGCGATAGCCGCCTGCGGGGTGTGGGGCGTGGCCGAGAGCGAGTCGACCTGAGTGACGGTCAGCAGGTCCCAGTACCCAAGCGACTTGTACGTGGGCAGCCCCTCCCTGCACATCCGCCGGAACCTCGTCGGGTTCTCACGACCAGGTACCAGCCGAGCCATGCTTATGATGTGACCCTCAGGCAGGATTCTCATGCTGTCACCGCCCCAAGATGCGCTTGCTCAGCGCGATGGCATCGCGAGCGAGTTGATCAGTGGCTTCAGCGGCCGGTACAAGGCACGGCACTTCACGACGACCTCGTAGAAGCTGGTCCAGATGTCGCCTGCTGACTTCACGGCAGACCCATTGGCGTGGGCATCCACTTCGTCCCAGAGGTAGCTCCGGGCCGTGCCCTCCCAGCGGTGGATCATCATTGCCTTGGCTCCCCGCGACATCGCCTGAACCAGGCGCGGCGCGATCTCTTCGGGTACCGGTACCATCGGCCCCCAATGGCCTGTGAACCCGACAACGACGGCGATGTCGGCAGGCCCCAGCTCATCGAGCCATTCGCAGCAGGCGTTCGTCTCACACGCGAAGTGCTCCCCGCGGGCATACCCATTGAAGTCATGGAAGTGCCTGGGGCGCGGCAGCGGTATCTCACCGATGTCCACGATTCGTGGTTCCGGGATCGGGACCGGGTGGGAGGGAACAGCCGTGGGGTGCCCGGCGTAGTAGTCCATGCGGCCGTGCGGTTTCCATACGCAGAGGGCATCGGGGCGTGGATCGCAGTTGAATCCGTTGCGGGCATCACAGCGGGAGGCGCACGGGTTCACAACATACGGGACCCCCAGTTCCGCCAGCACAGCTTCGAGCGACAGGTCATAGTTCGTGGTGCATAGCCCACGGACCCTCGCCCCCAACGACAACAGGCCCGCTGCCCAGTACACGGGCGGGTAGTCGCCGATCCCCACGCAGTCGAGGGAGACCGTGCGGAAGTACTCGTTGACCAGCCAGACGCCCTCATCCAACTGCTCCGCTGTGAGGTGGTCGCGGCGCTTCTCGAGCTCAACTCGGCGCCTGCGGAGCAACGCAAGCAGCGCCACCCGGTCCTTTGCCGCCAGCAGTGCCAGCAACGCCTCCCTCCAGTTCGCGTGCGGTCCCGTCGGCTGGGCTCTCTGGTGTGCGCACATGACGGCAAGCTCGAAGTCCGTGCGCTCCCAGACAGGGTAGTAGAACGCCCCATTGCCGAAGACGAAGGTGATCTTCCGGTTCTCAACCTCCGGGGCTACTGAGCTCTCGAGTCGCTTCCGCGCAACCGCAGGCCGGACGGGCATCGTGTTCCCCCCCGTCGAAGTGCAAACGCCTCCGGCAACCGGAGGCGTTCCATCGGGCCACCCGCTATGTCTGAGAGGCGCTACCGACTACGGGACATGCGGATCCTGCCTCTTGCTTCTGCCCGACGCCGATCTCGCCGGGTCCTGGCTGTGCTCCTGCTGATGCCCTTCGGGTCGGGCCGCCACTCCGCCTTCTGATCATCATCCAGGGTCCGTTCCAGGCGGAAGAAGTCGTAGTTGACGCAGCGAGTCGCCTCCAACCGTGTCCATGCGCGGACCTTCGCCATCGTGGTTCCTCCCTGGCACAACAATACCGCCCTGCAGATCCCGGGACCCTCTGCGGGGCTTGCTATTGTAGCCACCTGTCAGTTGACTGTCAAGCCAATGCAGAACCACTCCAGGACGCTCCCCCCGACTGCCCAACTCCCCCCACCTGACCCGGATACTACTTCAGTGTATCAGCAGTGCCCTGGGTGAGTCAACCTATTTGCAGGTATGGCCGCACAAAGTTGCACAGTGGACAAGCAGAGCAGTCCATATTCCAGCGCCACTAGCAGGCCGCGGTCTGATCTCAACGCGCGCGGCTTCTCCCACCCGGTCGGGAACCAGGCTGGGCGTCGTGCCTTGCCCGACTTGCGAGGGCAAGACCCCAAGGCGGGGGAGCGGGCTCATCCACAAACAGGGCCTCGATGCCAGCACTGCCTCACGGCGTCACGTGCGCGATGGATGGCACCCGCACCGTGTGCGCGCCCTGGTGCTTCGTCTTGGGCTGGCAGAGGAAGGTGCTGGTCCGGGTTGCGGCATCGTAGTCAAAGCCTACGCTCTCGGCCACGGTCAACCGGGTGCTTCCGCCGTCGCGCTCGGCCTTGACCAGGGAGAACGGGGAGATGCGCTGCCCACCCTGCTCCAGCAGCAGGATCGTTCCCGCCGGCGCCAGGAGCTCCCCCGCGACGGTGAGCGTCCCGGCTGCCCGGTCCGCCGCCACGAGCGTCGCCGGAGCCAGCGGCCTCGCCTCCAGAGCATGCCGCCCCCAGGCGATGCGCCCGTCGACCACCGTCAGGGCCGGCGCCGCGCCCCCGCGGATGACCGCCAACTCCGCCGTGGCCACCAATGGCTGCCCCTGCCAGTTCCCCTGCACGCCCTGCGGCCGCAGCAGCACGAGGGTGCGCTGGTCGCCCGCGGTGATCTCCAGGGCCGCCACCGCGCCGGGCAGGTCCAGGCGCTGCACCTGCAGCTTCGCCTCCCCGGCCAGCGGGCTGATGGCGCTGGCGAAGACCGATTGTCCGCCCGTCCGGCGCCACAGGGCGAAGGGCCGCCAGCACTTGCGCAGGTTGCTGTCGTTCTCGCCGGCCTTGCGAACGGCCGGGTTGCGGCCGAGGAAGAG
>CAZIWQ010000023.1:0-11004 GCA_964542355.1 uncultured Armatimonadia bacterium | reverse complement strand
CGGGCCGGGTCACCAGTTGCGCCTGTAGCCGTGCCGGGTTGCCCGGCAGCGTGTACTCCAGGTCGCACACCGCCGGCAGTTCCGTCACCCGCTGCACGTCGCGCAGGTAGCCGTAGGCGTAGCCGGGCCGGTTGGCCAGGCCACATTCGCCCTCGTTACGCGCTTCCTGGTAGGCCGTACCGGCTGGCAGAAGCGTCTCAACCCCGGCGGCTGCCAGTGGCTGGTCGCCACTGTGGGCCTGCACGGTCCCCGCCACGTCCGCGCACCCGTGCAGGAAGTAGTCGTGCTGCTGCCCCCCCTCGACCTCAAACAGGTCGACCAGGTACTCGCCGTCGATCGCCACCAACGTCCGCCGGAAGACCCGGGCCAGATTCGGGTAGACCTGGGGGTTGTCCACGGACACGACCTGGCAGGCGGGGTTCGCCCCATCGAAGTAGCGCAGGAAGCCCTGGGTGCCGGCGTCGGCCGTCTGGCTCAGATGGTCGATGACTACGGTGTTGTGGGCCGCGGTAGCCAGGGTCCACGCGCGGTCACGGCTATGGGTGTAGCCCAGGTCCGACAAGAGCTCCTGCCCGCCCGCGAACAGCAGCAGGCTCAGGCCATCCCAGTGCGCGTGGCCCATGCCCGGCGACCACGTCAGGTGGGCCTGCCACTGGCCGCTCCCCTCGCCCCCGGCCAGGCAGCCATGGCCCATGGCCGGCAGCAGGTAGGGCCGGGAGGCCAGGGGCGCCTGGCCGCCGTTGGTGGACCAGGTGTCATGCACCGGCACGTAGCGCCCGTTGGGCAGGCACATCTGCGCCAGGCTGGCCACCGCGCGCTGCAGGGAGGGGAGGGCCGCCCTCAGGTCCAGGGCGTCAAAGCGGCGCTTCGTCTCCGGGTGCTGGTAGGCGGCCGGGTCGGAGTACCCCGCCCCGGCCTGGATGACGCCCTGCAGGTTGCCCACCACCTGCGAGTGGTAGGCGGGGGTACCCTCGCTCCAGGTGCCGTCGTAGTTGAACGCCGTGGCCATGAACTGCTCCAGGCGGCTGACAGCCTCGTGGACCCACTCCGGCCGCTGCAGGGCCCGGCCCGCCTGGATGAAGTCCGCCCACATCCCCGGGCTCATGTTGCCCATGCTCTCGGGATTGGCCATCACCTGTCGCACGGTATCGGCGAGGAACCCCTCGATCTCTGGCTTGACGTCATGGCCCTTCTCCGCCGTGAGCCGCTCCAACTCGCCGCTGGTGTAGACCAGGTCATAGGCCTCGATCAGGCGCACCGGGATGTCCATGTAGGCCCACCACGTCCACCGCGCCACCCGGAAGACGGGCCGGAAGTCCTTCGGCGCCACGTCGCCGTCCTTGATGATCTTCTGGGTGAAGGGATAGTCGAAGTGGTAGCAATAGCCCGGGAAGACCTCGGCAAACCGCTGCAGGATCAGGACGCAGCGCCGGGCATAGCGAGCGTCCTTCGTCAGCCAGTACGCTCGTCCCAGCCGCCAGGCCATCTCCTCCATGTAGCGGATGCGATGGTAGTCGATGCGGGCCCCGAAGTAGTGCCGGTAGCCCTTGCCATCCTCCCAGTACGGATAGTGGGCCGGCTTGCCGTTGGGGCCGTGGACCTCCAGCGTCTTGTCCATGGGGTACTTGTCGCTGGGGTACTGGTGCCCGCAATAGGAGCACTTCATCACCCGCGGGCTGGTGGGCTCCCAGGGGATGGTGCCGGCGTTCCTGCGGGGGGAGAACTGCCCCTCCTGCAGCCCTCCCTCGCAGTTGGGGCAGTCAGTGAAGTAGATGCCCGACTGCTCCGGGACGATGGCGAGCGCGTCCGCCTCAGACATGGCCATCAGGCCGGCCACCGCGTCACGATAGGAGGCGGCATCGCCAGCTTTGAGACTCACGGGCAGCAGGGGGTGGTCGGCCGCGGCTGTCCCCTGGACCAGCAGCACGGCAAGGCAGATCAGCAGGCACACTGCGAGAGGCATGGCACACTCCTCAGCACTCAGGATTGCCGGGGGTACTTCGCCCCGGCGACACGACTGTCCTACCACAGAGATTGCTTGCTCGTGTGGACAAGCCCTGCTCGCCGGGTCAAGTGGGAGGGTGGAAACGGGGCAGGAGAGCAGACCGGGAGGGGAGAATCATCTAGAGACCCGGCCGAGAAGGCCACATCCGGCCGGCCCCCGAGACGTAGCGGCCGGCTGAGTGCCCTCCAGGGTCATTGTGGCGTGGCTTCGCGGCCTCAGAACGGCTTCTCGGCCGCGCTTGTGGTTGGTGCCGAGCGTCCCACTCTCTGGAGGCGACGTGCCGCGCTGCGCGATCGGCGCCCGCGGGTCCTCGGGACTGTGGAGACTGGAGGGATGAGCGAATGCAGAAGGCGACGTTCCTGGCTAGCCTGGCGGTCACATCGCTGCTGTGCCGCCCAGCAATCTCCGGCCCGGGCAGTGACAGCTTCACCGACCCTGCCGCCTGGGAGGCATTCGACGCGGGCAGCACCGGCGGACTGCAGGCCAGGGGCTACTTCGGCGCGGCCTGCGACGGCCGCTACATCTACTATGCCCCCTGCCGCACGATGGCCTTCCACGGCGTGGTGCTCCGCTACGACACGACCGGCCGCTTCAAGTCGGCGGGCAGTTGGGCTGCCCACGACGCGGGCTTCACCGATGGCCTGCGGACGGTCGGCTATGCCGGCGCCGTGTACCACGCTCCCTATGTCTACTTCGTCCCGTTCGCTGATGCCCGAACGCGTCACGCGCGCGTGTTGCGCCACGACACCCGCGGCGAGTTCACCAGCGCGTCAAGCTGGAGCGCGTTTGATGCCGGGCCAGTGGTGGGGCTGCGCCACAGCGGGTTTGCCGGTGCAGTGTGCGATGGCCGTTACATCTACTTCGTCCCGTTCGGCTACGAGCCATACGCCCATGGCAGCGTCCTGCGGTACGACACGCAGGGCGAGTTCAGGAGCGCCGCCAGTTGGAGGGCGCACGATGCGAGCCGCACGGACGGGCTGGCCACCCGAGGGTACTACGGAGCCGGCTGCGACGGGCGCTACGTCTACTTCGTGCCCTTCAACGACGGCCGGGCGTTCCATGGCCGCGTGCTCAGGCTCGACACCCGGGGCGAGTTCGACGCCCCCGCAAGCTGGAGCTCCTACGACGCCGCCACAACCGACGGCCTGACGACAGTCGGCTACAAGGGCGCCGCCTGGGACGGCCGCTATCTGTACTTCGTCCCGTTCCGCAGCGGCGACACCTGCCATGGCCGGGTGTTGCGCTACGATACGCGGGGCGAGTTCCACAGTCCGGCGAGCTGGTCGGCCTATGACGCCGGGAAGACCGCCGGGCTCGACACCCGGGGCTATGTTGGCGCCCACTGCGACGGCCGCTACGTCTACCTCATCCCCTACAGTGGGGACGGCAACGTGTTCCACGCCCGCATGCTCCGGTACGACACGACCGGGGACTTCAAGACCGCCGCTAGCTGGTCGGCCTATAACGCCGAGGCTACGGAGGGCCTCCCCACCCGGGGGTACAAGTTCTCGGCGTCTGACGGCAAGTACCTCTACTTCGTCCCCTACCACAACGGCAACTCATTCAGCGGCATCGCGTTGCGCTACCGGTTGCCGGTGTCGCCGTCGGGTCGGTGATCGCGGTCGGATCGTCAGCCAATTGCCGCTGTCGGCCACGACAATACCGGTGTGCCGCGTCGCGACAATCACGCCATCGGCCCCCGGGGGTACACCATCACCTTCAGGCACTGCTTGCGCTTCATCAACTCCAGCCCCTCATCGATCCGGGCCAGTGCGAGCCGATGCGTCACGATGCCGCGCAGGTCAATCCGCCCCCGGGCCATCAGCTCGATGGCCTCCGCCACGTGCTCGGGCCGCGAATCCGACGCGCCCACGATCCGTAGCTCGCGGTAGTGGATCGCCCGGCTGTCGAGCGTGATGTCCGCCTCACCCTGGGGCAGGCTCGCGAAGAGGCTGATGGCCCCGCCCTTGCGGGCGAGGCGCAGCGCTCCCTCCTGCGCCTCCCGCGAGGGTGCGCAGACCACCACCACGTCGGCGCCCAGCCCGGAGGTATGGTCAGCGACCGCCTGCCCGACATCCTCTCGGGCGCCGTCGATAACCGTGAGCCCGGCGATCTTGCGCAGTAGCGACAGTCGCGGCTCAGACCGCTGCACGACCATGACCTCCGCGGCCCCGTAGGCCCGCGCGAGCACGGCGTGCAGTGCTCCCAGCGGGCCCCCGCCCACGATGAGTACCGTTGCGCCCGCCTCCATCCCCGCCAGCCGCTGGGCATTGATGGCGCACGACAGCGGCTCGGCCAGCGCCGCCGACGCGTCATCCACGCCCTCTGGAACCCCGATGACGTTCCCTCCCGCCAGTGCGGCCGGTGGGATCGCCACGTACTCGGCAAACGCCCCGTCATAGTCATAGCTGATCGGCTTCGCGTGCGGGCACATGTTCCCCAGCCCCAACGCACAGTACGGACAGTCGCCGCAGGCCACGGTCGTGGCGAGGGTGACCCGCTCCCCCACACCGAAGCCCGTAACGTCATCGCCCACGTGTACGAGGCGGCCCACCATCTCGTGCCCGATGATCCTGGGGGGATGACAGCGGGGATTGCCGACCGTGGCCAGCTTGAGGTCGGTGCCGCACATCGCACAGCAGAGCACTTCGGCGACGAGGTTATCTCGCTCGCGCTGTGGCTCGGGGCGCTCCTCGACTCGGATGTCGCCGGGGGCATGGTAGACGGCGGCTTTCATGAGGTCTCACGGCTTCCTCTTCGTGAAGCGGTACGTACTCGTGCCCGACAGCTCATCGCCGACTTCCGCGGCGAAGGTCTTGGTCTGTGCCTCGATGTCCACGCCGACCGCCTCGCTGAAGGCATTCAATAGCCGCTGGAACACCGGTCCCCGCTTCCCCTCCCCGATCGGCAGGCCGTTGAACCTCGTGCAGGGGAGCATCGTGAACGCGGTCGAGGTGAAGAACGCCTCGTCGGCGCCGGCCACGTCGTAGCTCTCCAGGTTGCAGGCTCTGGCGGGGATGCCGAGCTTGCCAGCCAGCTCCAGCACGAAGGCCCGTCGCGTGCCGCGCAGGATATTGCGGGGCTCGGGCGTGAGCAGCGTGCCGTCGCTGACGATGAAGAAGTTGGCGCCGGTGCCCTCGGTGACGAACCCGTCGGGGTCCAGCAACAGGGCCCACGCGTTGGGGTCGTTGAGCAGAGACACCTGCAGGTTGGCCACCATGTAGTGCATTCGGCTGCGGTTCTTGATCTTGGGCTCCAGAAGCTGGGCCGGGATCGCGCGCTGGCTGGGGGTAACCGCGTGGACGCCATCGTCGAAGAGATGAGCCAGCGAGGCGACGGTCCATTTGACCGGGAAGTCAGCGATGGCGAGGGTGGGCGCGACCTGGCCGCCGAAGACCATCTTGTACATCCCCAGCGGCCCGCGGGATACGTTGATCATCATCCGGTGCTCGTCGGAGGGAGCGAACGCGGGGCCGTTTGCTTCCATCGTCGCGTGCACCAGCCGTTCCATCTCCTCGATGCTCGTCTCGAGGGGGATCTGGAGCTGCTTGATGCCACGGTACAGCCGCTCCAGGTGCTCCCGGAGCAGGAACTGCTTGCCATTGAAGGAGCGGGTCATCTCAAAGACCATGTCGCCGAACATCAGTGCCGAGTCGAAGATGGAGATCTTCGCCTCTCTCTCAGGGACAAACTCGCCGTTGAGGTAGACCAGCCTCTCGGCCTGACTGCCCATGGCATTCACCTCGTGCTCGGCCAGTGGCCGTGGTAGTGCCGTTATCCTGTCCGCCGTACCATCCTGTCCATCCTGTTCCCTGTCGTTGCCGTTGCCCTGTCGTTGCCGCCGTCCGGGCGAGGCACTAGTCCAACCGCATGCCCCCGTTGACCGCCAGGACCGCGCCATTGATGTATGCGGCATCATCGGAGGCCAGGAACGCCACCACACCGGCCACCTCGTCGGCTTCTCCCAGGCGCAGGACGGGCACCGTCTGTCGGAGCTGCTCCAGGTTCTCAGGGGTGTTGTGGCGCTCGTGGATGGGTGTCAGGACGACTCCGGGAGCGACCGCGTTCGCCGTGATGCCGAACGCTCCGAGCTCCTTCGCAAGACTGCGGGTCAGTGATTCCAGCCCGGCCTTGCTGGCCGCATAGTGGGCCGCTCCCGGGCCGCCCCCGCTGCGGGCGGAGATCGAGCTCATGTTGATGATCCGGCCCCAGCGCGCCGCCTGCATGCCGGGAAGGCAGGCCTGGGCGCACAGGAACGCCCCCTTGAGGTTCACCGCCAGCACCCGGTCCCAGAGCGCCTCGTCCATCTCCGCGACAGGCATCGTGCGGATCTGGTCACCGGCGTTGTTCACGAGGATACTTACCGGGGCGCCGAAGTGGTCAGTGATCTGCGCGGTGGCTTCCCGCACCTCGCTGCTGCTCGCGACGTCCAGCTTCACTGTGAAGATGGGCGTGTCTCGCCGCCCGAGTGACTCCGCCAGCTCGCGCGCTGCCTCTGCGCTCTTGTTGTAGCAGCAGGCAACGCTCGCTCCCAGCGCCGCGAAGCGTGCGACGCACGCGGCGCCGATCCCGGTGGCGCCGCCGGTTATCATCGCGACCTTGCCGGCAAGCGGCCCCCTGCTCATGGTTCATCCTCCCGAACACCGACCGACGTCTGATGCGGTCGGTAGCCAGTGGCGTGGTGCTTCTGCATGTGGTTGGCTGCACCTGCCCCGACCGCACCTCTCTCGTCTACTCGACCTCGATCGCCTGGAGGATAGCATCGTTGTCGCCCACTGCGCGGACACAGATCGCGACCCTCCCATCCTTGTCCGGCGTGATGTTGAGTGCCCGCACGTCGCAGGCCATGCCGACCTGGCCTGCGGCAGTGCCCGGGTCCCACGACTGCCACGCCGTCCGGCCGTTGATCGCGATGTCCATCGGCCGCCGGCCAGGCTCCGCCAGCCAGAGCTCGGCGAACTTGAGGTGGACGGTGTACAGGCCCGGCGGCAGCGACAAGGTGTAGGCGACTTCGCGCCCACATCGCGCCGTCTGGTAGAGCGGCTGATCGTACAGTGTCGGCGCAGCCTGGCTCACCGGCATGGTTGAGGCGAGCTTGGTGTCAGCCGAGGCGCACTCGTCCGCAGCCCAGACGAAGCTGTTCCAGTCAACAAAGGGTTCGGCAGACCCGACATTGAGGCGGAGGCACGAGCGCGACTCCGGGAGGACCTCGATGGCCTGCACCATCGCGCGACCGGCCCGCCCGTCGTGGCGGGCGGCGCCAGTGAAGCGCACCACAATCTGGCCTTGCGCGTTCGGCACCACATGATGGACTGCCTTGTCGACGGCCCGATGCAGGCCCGGCGCCGCCTGCGCGACATCGAAGTCATCCAGCACGCGCTTGCCGTTGATCACCACATGGAACGGCTGCTCGGAGGCCTGGCGCGATTCGGCGAACTTGAGCCGTACCGTGTAGAGCCCTGGCTCCACCGGGATCGCGTAGGTGAAGTCCGCGCCCCGCCGGCCGTGTTGGTACAGGGCGCTATCGTGTTCGCCCGGCCACGCGCCGGCGACACTCGCCTCGCTCCGTACCGCCCGCCCGCCATGGAAGCATGCATCTGCTCCCCACCGATTGCCAGCGCTGTCGTGGTACGGCTCCCGCTGGCCGCAGGCGATACGCACCACGCTCCCTGCGGAAGGTTGTGGCGCGGCGAGGTACTCAATCAGCGGCATCCAGACGAGGCGGTCACCCTCCGGGTGCGCCCCCCGCTCGAGCACGAACCGCACGACGTCACCGGCTGCGACGTCCAGCGTCACCTCGTGGCTCGCACCGTGCAAGTCCTCCGGCAATACCGTTGCCACGCCCTGCGCGGGCCAGACCTGCCCCGCATTGTGCAGCATCCGCACCTGCAGCGCGCCCGCATGCTGTTGTCGATACCACTCCTTGACGGCGCGGCCCGCGACGCGGATCCGCCCCGCCTGCGGCGCCGTCCAGGCTCGCACGCACGCTCCCTCGCCTGACGCCTGCTGCCACCCACGCCCGACGCGGGCCTGCCCCGCGCCTTCCCAGTAGCCTTCCACCCCGCCCGGTTGATTGGGCGTTCCCCCGAGGTCTGCGGCCGGGTTCTTTGCCGGCGGCACCCACGCCATCGGCGCGAAGGTGGTGCCCTCCGTCGTCGTCTCGGCACTCCAGCCGTCGCGACCGGCCTGTGAGTAGTGCCCACCGAGAGCCTCGAACACGGTGGCCTCGCCGGCGATCCACACTGCCTCCCGGACGTCGCTCACCTGCCCCTCACCGTTGATGGCAGCGACCGCATAGCATCGGCCCTGCTCCCAGGCAGCCCGGTGATCGAACCAAGAGCAGCCCACGCTCACCCTGGCGATCCGCTCGCCGTCGCAGCGCACCTCGTAGCCGCTGATCCAGGTGTCATCGTCGCCGGGTGACCAGTAGAGGCCCACGCCACGATATCCCAGGTTGTTCTCGCGCCGGGCATACACGGTGCCGGGCGGCTGCGGGGCGACAGTGCTGCGCCCCGAGCCGGGGTGGTGAGCCAGATTGAGGAAGATCAGCTCACGCGCCGGGTACTCGTGGAGGGCGATCCCGTCCGCCATCAGCTCCGCCCCGCGCACGGTCGCCTGGCCCGGTGTCAACGCGAAGCTGACCGTGTAGAGGGATTCGGGCACTAGCCCGCGCGGGTAGAGGCGCACGTCGCCGGGGCATTGGCACTTGGGGATGATGCACGCCCGCAGCCGGTCGTGGCTGGTCCGCTGCAGGAAGAGGTACTCCGCGGCCCCCTCGACCCGCGGGTGGAACATGTAGCTCCACCGACCGGCCACACCCTCGCGCCGGAAGAAGCGGTAGAGCTCCAGGTCCTGCCGGACCAGCTCGCTGTCTTCCTGTGTCGTGCAGACTCCCGGCAGGGGCACGCCCGTGAGGGTGTGCCGGGCGGTCTCGGCTACATAGCGGATGTCCCCGAGCTCAGGGGGCGCCGTGTGTTTGCGCAGCTCGATCAACTCGGACATCGAGACATACGACCCGTCATGCCGGTGGCCGTAGACCGACGCAAAGGGTTGCAGGGTGTCGCCGCACTTGTCCGGTGTGTCGAGGTATGAGAAGTAGTAGTTGGTGTAGGGGCCGCGACCGATGTCGGACTGATAGTGGTAAGTGCCATAGCGGTGCATCTCGAAGTTGTGGGAGTAGGTGCTGCCGCCGCTACAGGTATGGAACGAGCTCTCGGGATGGGCGGTGAGGAAGCGCTCGATCCGCTGCCGGAGCGCGCGGTCCTCCGCGAGACCTCCCAGCGGCATCGCGTCCGTGCGCCACTCGAAGTCGCCCCAGGCACCGACCTTGGTGGCCAGCAGCCCGTCGCTCGGCAGGCCGGAGAACCACAGCAGCCACTTCATCCCCTTCTTGCGCAGGTAGCGTTGGGTGCGGGCATAGTCCGGGCCTTCATACGTCGTCGTGAAGACCGACCCGTAGCTATCCGGTGGCAGCGGGTCGGGATGGGAGGACCACCCGGCATCGTCCCACAGGATCTCGTAGCCGACTTCGCTGAACGGCTCTGCGACCAGGTCCAGATTGGCCAGGCGCGCGGTGAACTGCTCCTGCAGGTTGCGCGAGCAGTAGAACCACCAGGAGCAGGCCCGGGGCCTCGCGTAGTACTCCGTGCGCGTGCAGTCCCACAGGTACCGGTACTGCCAGTCGTAGAGCCGCACACCCAGGTCATCGAGGCCGCCGTGGAATACCCCCAGGGTGATGAAGGGCAAGGTGAGGGAGGCCCCGGGGTCCAGGGTCACCGGCGAGGGCGAGGGCAGTGCCATCGCCAGACTGACCGCGCCGCCACCCGCACGGTTCAGCGCGATGCGCCAGGCGCCGAGATAGTCGAGCGCCACCAGCAGGCCGGCCGCTGACGGCCCCGCATCCTCCACCACGACCATCGGCCAGTAGTGGTTGGAGGCAGTCGTCTCCAGCACGCGGTGGTACTCGCTACCAATCGCCTCGCGGTACAGCTTGCCCTGGTCCTGTTCGTGATAGCCGCCGGCGATCCAGGACAGGGTCGGCTCCGGCGCGTTCCCGGCAAGCAGCCGGAGCTCGATCAACTCCGCCGACACTGCCTGCCCGGCCGCGCCGGAGTTCTCGACCTCCGCCCACAGGCGCAGCACTGAGGTGCCCGGGTAGGCCTGCGCGTGGAACCGTACGCGGAAGCCTGCTCCGCCCAGGACGAGGCTGAGGCGCACCACCTGGCAGCCGCCGTCGCTCGGGGCCGCGGCCTCCTGTGCCTCCAGGTGAAAGCGCGTGTCGGGGGCAGACGGCAACAGCTCAGTGCCCGAGGATCGGCTGACATACTCACGGGGCGGCGACCCGAGCCGGTTGGCCAGCCGCACGAGCTGCAGGCGTCCCTCAACAAGGGCAAGCTCCACTCGGACCGCCCTGGTACCGATGACCCACCGTGGCGGGTCCGCGCCGCCGCGGGCATAGGCATCCCCGACTCGCACGCGGTCGCAGGGCGCCTCACTCATCTTCGTATCGTTCCTCTCCGGCGTGCACCCGGGGCACTGACGCCGTTGGTCACTCCCCGGCCGCCGGGGGGCTGGTGACGACCTTCACCACCGCGATATCTCCCGGACCGACATCGATGGAAAAGGCGTTTCGGGCCGTGTCGAGGGTGAGCGGCCGGTCCTGCCGCAACTCGCGCAGGTCGGCTACTCGCAGCGCCTTTAGGTCCACCGTCACCCGCGCCGTCGCCGCCATGTCCAACTCCTCCGGGGACATCGTGTACTTCGTCACGCCCTTGTTGTTGATCAGGTACACCCACCAGCCGTCGGGCACTCGGGTGAGGCCGTACTCGATGTCTCCGTGGACCGCGATTGGCAGCACCTCGCGCACGTTCTGCCGCCTGAGGAGCTCGATCAGAGGCATCTTGGCGGCCGTCCCGACCCGGCTGCCGGGGGCGCGGGGCAGCATATAGTCGACGGTGGTCACGACGACGCGCCCCCGGCCGCAGCGCTTCACGGTGGCG
>CAZIWQ010000022.1:13811-18402 GCA_964542355.1 uncultured Armatimonadia bacterium | reverse complement strand
CCGGCGCGCCCATCTCATCGCCCATGCCTATGCATAGTCTGGGTCCTACCACGGCGACGGCGAGCGTCCGGCCCCTCCATCGCGCCACCATCACGCGTCGAGGTACCAACCCCATGGTGAACCCCATTGCCTTCGCCCTCCTCTCTCTCACCATCATCACGGGCTGCTGGGGGGCTGACATGAAGCCTGTCCCCGTCTCCCGCGTCGGCTACATCCGGGCCGATGCCGATCCCGCGAGCCAGGCCTGCCACGAGTGGGCCCCGCTCGGCTCCGGCGTTGCCTGGGACTACGGCAACCGCAGCCTCGTCGTCGAGCTCCCGCGCCCTCACTGGGTTACCGACGTCGTCGTCGTGTCAGACATGCCCGGCTCGGGCACGCCTCATCTGAGCCCTGAGACGATCAGCCTCTACACCAGCATGGACAACCGCCGCTACGACCGCTACACCGGGCCGTGCCGCGTGCGGGTTGTCCGCTCGGAGCAGGCCGGCGAGCTCTGGCGCGTCGAGGTCTCGGGCATCGAGCTGTTCACGCGCTACCTCAAGCTCAAGCAGACCTACAATGGGGCCGACTACGGGTTCGGTATCAGCAAGCTCGAGCAGGCGGTGAAGGTGTCATCCAGCGATCCGCTGGACGGGCCGGTGAGCTTCGCGGGCTTCTCCGTCGCCCCGGCGCAGCGGGGCGGGTCGATCGTCGCGAGGGTCCTCGTCACCGCGCCGTCGCGCCCGGGCCTGAGCCTCGAGCTGGAGGCCGAGAACTGCGAGACCTGGGAGCATGTGGCAGTCACCTGCACGCCGGAGCCGGGCAAGTGGGTGCCCGTGCGACTGGACTCCCCGCGCCTCGTCGCAGGCGGGTACTGGCTCACCGCCCGGCTGAAGGTCCGGACGGCGATTGTAGCGCTGGAGACAACCTGTGTGCGCCTGCACACCTCCGTGCTGGGCGATGACGAGGTGGCGGCCGCCGCACCACCTCCCGGTGGCGCGCTGATCCTGCGCGACCTGCCGCAGTGGTGCGAGGGAGCACCAGCGTTCGACTACTCCCTGCCCGGCAAGACCCCGCAGGCGGGACGCGGCGTGGCACTGCCGCAGGGCGGACAGCTCACCATCAAGTCACCGGTGGCGGGCGAGTGTGCCGTCTACGTGGCAGCCGAGAGCCCATGGCCCGCGCTGAGCGTGCAGTGGGGAGGGCGGCGCGAGACCATCGCCGCCGCCCAGGCGGACTGGGAGCGGCGCGGCGGCTTCCAGGAGCTGTTCGTCGGCTACGGCGACTTCGCCGCCGCACCCCTCGTTGTCAAGTCACCGCAGGCCCCCTGCAAGCTGTCTCACATCCGCATCGCCCGTCTCAGCCCTGAAGAGGCGACGCTGGCCCACCACCAGAATGATCCCACCCACAACCGGCGCGTGATCTACAACAATGACGGCTTCAGTGAGCTGTGGGGGGTGAAGAACTGGGATCGGGCACGCCTACTCCAGCTTGTCGAGCGCTACCAGGGCACCGACACCGAGTTCTTTGAGATGGCGTGCCTGGTCTCCGGCTGGGTGAACTACCCCAGTAAGTTTGCCACCTTCTATCAGCCCGGCGATGTGCCGGACGACCAATGGGTGCGGGCCAACGACAAGATGGCCGCGGAGCTCTTCGTCCAGCTCGAGCGCGATGGCCTCCCGATCTACCCCACACTCGTCGCCCGGGGCAAGGAGATCGGGGTGCCCGTGTGGGGGTCGCTGCGCATGAGCGGCTACTATGGCTTCCAGGAACAGCAGACGATGCAGCCGTTCAACGGCAAGCTCTGGCACGAGCATCCGGAGATGCGCATCCGCAATCGCGACGGGCGCTCCAGCACCAATATGAGCTTCGCGTGGGAGCCGGTGCGGCAGCAGCGGATCGGTGTCCTCGGCGAGCTGGCCGAGATGGGGTGCGCGGGGGTCATGATGGACTTCTGTCGCTACCCCGACATCCTGGGCTATGACGAACCCTTCGTGCAGGGCTTCAAGGCCAAGTATGGCGTGAGCCCGCTGGAGCTGGCGGACAACGACGAGCGCTGGATCACATACCGCTGTGAGATGATGAACGACTTCTTCCGCGCGGTGCGCAAGCACATCGACGAGATCGGGCGCCGGCAGGGCCGCCAGATTCGCATCTCCGTGCGCGTCCCGGCCACGGGCTATCGCGAGTATGGCTTCGACCCCGCGACCTGGGCCCGCGAACACCTGATGGACATCCTCATCCCTCACTACCCGGGCCTCGAGCGAGACTTCGATACGCGCCCGTGGGTCGCGATGGCCCATCCCCACGGGGTCCTCGTCTACCCCGGCATCGAGGTCACCAAGACGATGACCTCCAATACGGAGCTGACGGACGCGGAGATCAAGCGCGGGGTCAAACCCGGCATCGTGACGGCAATGAGCCAGGATGACTATCGCCGCAGAGTGTGGCGGCGCTACCGGGAGGGTGCCGACGGCACCTTCCTGTTCAACATCTGGACGGTCGGCTATACCCGCAACCTGTTAGGAGACAAGGAGAGCCTGCGCAAGTGGTCGACGTTCGAGGACCCGCTGAACCAGCCGTGGGAGGCGATGCCGGCGGCGGGCGCGGGGACGGCGGGGACGGCCGGAACGGCGAGCTAACAGGATGGACAGGATCGGACAGGATAGACGGCACCTCACGCCGCCTACCCCCCTCTGCTCCGTAGACCGGGGCGGTAGTTGCCATCCCTGCGATCCTCACCGTTCCTGGGTGCCGGATGGCCCGACATGGCGACTGCGTTCCCCCCCTGCCGCCCTCTACTCCAGCGCCGCGAGGCTGTCGCGCAGGGCCGCCGCCTGCTCCGGGTTCGCGTTCTGGACATGCGCGATCTGACCGGCGAGGTGGGCCCGGAAGTCGGGATGCCCTGCCTGGTTCTGGGACTCCAGGCCTGACTGGGCCGCATTGTGCAGGATCGCCCGCAGCCGGCGGCGCAGCGCGCGTGGCGTGCTAACCTGATCGTTCACGACCAACCCGGTCACGACCTGGCGCGATGACCGCCGATACAGTCGGGTCTTGGCCGGGTTGACCTCGAAGCCCTCGTCCCGGATGATGCGGCGGGCCGACCCCAGAATCCGTAGCGCCCCCTCGGCAGCATCCCCCGAGAAAGTCAGATCATCCGCATAGCGCGTGTAGGTGAACCCGTGCTTGGTCGCCAGCCCGGTGAGCCGCTTGTCCATGCGCCAACACGCGAGGTTGGCCAGCGCCGGACTGGTCGGGGCGCCCTGGATCAGGGCGCGCGGGCCAATCGCTACGTGGTACCTCGTCCCATCGCGGTCGAACTGCTCCCGCTCACACTCAGTGCACAAGAGCGCCAGTGCCGACGCCACCGGGAACGCATACCCCAGCGACACGAAGATCCCCCTGACGCGCGGATAGGTGACGGTGGGGAAGAAGTCCTTCAGGTCCAGATTGAGCACCACTGCCTTCCCGACGTGCCCGGTGGCATTGGTCACCACCGAACGGTCCTTCACGAAGCCATGGCAGGCCTCGCCGGTGGGTACGAGGTTGAGCACGCGGGCGAGGAGCTTGCGCTGGAGGGCTTTCAGCTCCCGCTTGGGGGCCATGATGACCCGCTCGCCGCCGCTGCGCTTGGGGAGGGTGTGGCGGACATAGTGGCAGACCGTGTCGGCGGGCTTGTGATGGGTGAACCAGCGGAGGCGGTGCAGCGAGATCCCGAGCAGGTCGGCTAGCTGCTGCTCGGAGGCGATGTCCGGCAGGCTGAAGCGGCGGAGCCGGACCTCATTGGTGGTTGCGGCCAGGTGCTCCTCGCCGACGCCCCACAGCTCATCGCCGAAGTTGCGGCGATCCTTCAGCTTCCGCTGGGCCTTGCGGTCGGCGCGGGCCTGGCGCTTCTCGTCCCGCTGGCGCTCCCACTGCTCCTGCATCTGCGCGATCCGCTCTTCCGTCCATTCGGTGAAGGCGCCCCCGAGGCCACCCGCGCCCCGCGCCCTGTTGCGCAGAGCAATGACAACCCCGACGAGGGTGAGCACCGCGATGAGGGTGAAGACGACGGAGAGGGCCAGTGAGAGCTGGCTGCCGCCCCCGTGGCGCACAACGCGGGCAATGAGAGCGACGCATGCGACGATCACGAGGAGGTACAGGTTGGTGCGTCTCACAGTCGACCTCCGCCCGCGAAGGGGGAGACCGGCGGAACCGGAGAAGAAACAACGAGCAAGGGTCGGGGCAGCGCAGCTACTAACCTGCGGTGGAGCGGCTTCCATGCTTGTCCAAGAGCATGGAACCGGCGAAGGAGTGAAGGGTCCAACGCTCCGCCACGGCGTAACGCCGCAGCATGGTGGCTAACCGTCGCTGCCCCGACCAGGGGTCAAGTCTCCGATTGCTCGTCGGTCTGAAGTATAGCGGCCTCGTTGTCGGAACGCAAGTGCCGTCTAGCGACCCGGCCGAAGAGTCCACTTCTTCCGGCCGGGTCGCTAGCGGCGAGATGGGTGTCAGCGCCTTCTGCGAGCCTGTGAGCGCGGCGTCGCGGCCTCAGAACGGCTTTCCGGCCGCTCTTCCAGCTCCAGCCGCGCGGCCAGGATGTGCTCGCACGGCCCGCGCGAGATCATGTTGC
>CAZIWQ010000022.1:0-13711 GCA_964542355.1 uncultured Armatimonadia bacterium | reverse complement strand
AGCTCCAGCCGCGCGGCCAGGATGTGCTCGCACGGCCCGCGCGAGATCATGTTGCTGACAAAGAACGGGCACTCGCAGTGCCCATAGCGCAGCCGACCGTCCTTGTCTACGGCGACGATCACCGCATACTCGGCTTCCTCATCGGCAACGGTCATGGTGGCCCGGTGTTCCGGACGCGTGTTCTCCTCCGGGGTGATGAGGTCGTCGAGCGTCACGCGGCCGTCCGCGCGGAGCTGTTCGGCCCGGCGGAGACGCTCGCTGGTGGGGAACAGGGCCGCCATGTCCAGTGGCTCGGAGAACAGCTCGCGCAGGCGGTGCAGGCCCGTCGTCGGGTCGAGCATCACGCGACCGGCGCGGCACAGCCACAGCAAGGCCTGCTCCACCTCCGGTGGCGTCAGGCCCGTCTCCTGCACAAGCTGGGGCCGCGACCCCAGCAGGTCAGCCGCCAGGCGCGCGTACACGGCGTCGATGACCCGGGGCTCCGGCGTGCCCGGCGGGGCCATCAGCTCCAGCGCACTCCCCTTCGACCAGTCGTTGGCCGTCCAGCCCGACAGTGCCAGCACGAACTGGTGCTGCCCGCAGTCGGCGAGGTACATGTGTGGCAGCCCGGTGCCGAGCAGGCAGATCGTCACCCGCTCCGAGTAGGGGAGCACGCGCTGAAGCAGCCGGAGGCGCCGGCGTCCCCACACCCGCACCGTGCGGGCGTAGCCCTCATACTGCGTGCCCTTCAGCACGAAGCGCTGCTCCCACGGCTCCACCACCACCGCGATCGGCTCACCGGGGGTGAGCTCGAAGCGCAGTGCGAGCGGGGGGCCGGGGGGCTTGTTGTCGGTGAAGTAGGCGATGATACTGAGCAAGTCGACCGGCCGCACTGAGAACACGAACGGGTGCATCGCGAAGGCCGACTGGACCTGGAGGAAGCCTCGCACCCAGGCGTCCGGGACATCGACCTTGCGCTCGAAGTGGGCGGTCGCCCGCGGACCGCTCGAGGTGACGCCGAAGCCCCCCGCCCCCACCGCGAAGGTCGTCCGCTGGGAGCTGCGCAGCCCCTGCAGCGCATCGCGCAGCGACCCGGTGAAGTCGATGTTGGTTGTCCCGTACGAGGTCTCACCGGAGGCGGCGAACCCGCTCAGGGGGGCGGACAGTCGGGCGTAGCTTGACTCGTCATTGCTGAAGGCCTCGAAGAACACCTGGTCGGGGTGCACCGTGATGACCGGATCGAGCGTGCGCGACAACCACTCCTCCTCGCTCACCCAGCCCATGTCGGAGAGGATGACCTCGTGGAGGGCGAACAAGAGCTGGCGCAGGAGGAACGGGTCTTTCACCACCCCACGGAAGGCGACCGGCGCGCGCTGCGTGTTGGTGGCCAGGTCGATGGTGGCGGCCTCGGTTGTGGTCTCGACGCCGGTGCGATGGTCGTAGGCGAGGGCTAGCTCCATCAGACCCACCTTCCCGCCGTGATCAGCTCGCGCCTGACGCGCACATAGCCCGCCAGGATCTCCTCGTCGATGGCCACCTCGCCGCGGAAGTCCATCGCCTCCGCCAGGAGCGGCAGGATGCTCGGGGGGGCTGTCGGGCCTTCGCGCGCAGCCTGCAGGAGACAGTGCAGGACCAGGCGCTTCGTGTTGCGCCGGGCCTGCCCGAGCAGCAGGGCGCGCAGCTTGGGCGCGTTCTCGAGCACCCGCTCGGCGGCGTCGGGGCCGCCCTGCTTGAGCATCTCCAACGCGATGATCTGCACGTAGATGTTGGTGGACTCGAGCAGGTCGCGGATCGCCTCCGGCGACCGGAGCCACTCGTCGTGATGCTGCCCGGCGAAATGCGCGAAGACGGGGTTCTCCTCCATCTCGCGGCGAAACGACCAGATCTCGAACGCCCCGTAACGCCCCAGGACGTTGGCGACATGGCGCACGTACTCGGCGGGTGACCGCTGGTGCAGGGCCTCGTAGTGGTCGAGGACGAGGCGGGAGATCTGATCCAGCTCGGCCCGGGCCTTCGGGTCGGGCTTGACCCCCCAGGCGAGTTGGCTCTTCGAGAGGTTGGCGCGGTAGGCCAACAGGCGCAGGCGATCCAGCAGGCGGAAGGTAACGAAGTTGAGGAACTCCTGATCGGAGGCGCGCAGTGCTTCGCGGAACAGGACGGTATCGGCCTCCCGCAGGTGGCGCTGCACAAACGGGCCAAAGAGGCCGTGGTTGCGGCGGTACAGTGCCAGCGCGATGTCGGCGTCCAGCGGCCACATGCGGGCATCGGCGCGGGGTGAGCGAATCTCCAACTCGAGCAGCAGGACTGCATCGTCCGACACCCGAGCCACGAGGCTGCGCAGCTCCTCGTTCCAGAGCTTGCGGTCACCCACGCGGAAGAACAGGCGCCAGTAGAGCGGCTCATCGTTGAGCTTGCGTACAGCCTCGAGCACCCGGCGCCCCCCGCCGCCAGAGCCATACCACAGCCGATGGGTCTCGATGTAGGGGAGCACGGCGGCACCATAGCGGGTGAGCAGCTCGCCGGCAACCTGCGACCCGGTGTGTGGCATTCGCTGCGGGTGCCGGCGCTTGAGCTCGGCGTCGATGCGATCGGCGGGCGTGTTGGCGGCGATGAGTTGCCGCACCTCACGCGCCCACTCTCCGCCATCGGCCAGCTCACGGAACAGGGCCCAGTGCAGATCGTCACTACGCTCCTGGGCCTCCTTGCGCAGTGTCTTGTACCGATCGCGGCTGCCCCACCACACATGCACATGGGCCTGGATGAAGTCGGAGAACAGGTCGGGATCGCGTCGGTAGAGCGCGAGGGCGGCGGGCTCGGCGAGGGTGAACCACTGGCGCCGCATGTCGCGGCGCTGCACGGCCCGCAGGACCTCCTCGCTCGCGCGAGCAGAGCCGGCGAGGGCCAGGATCTCCTCGTTCCAGGAACCCTCGCGGATCGTCTTGGCGTACAGGCGCTTGAACAGGTCATCGCGCCCATCGGCCTCGGCGCGTGTCAAGAGCTCAGCAATGACCGCACGGTGCTTGTGGGCATTGAGGTGGCGCTCGAGGAACGAGTCAAAGAAGCCGGCATCGCGGCCATAGATCGCCGGCGCCCAGAGCGGGGCGAGATCCGCAAACGGCGCAAGCGCGGCCATTCCGGAGAGCTCGCGCAGGAGCGTGCCGCGGTCGGGGTGGGAGGCCAGCAGCGCCTCGAGCTGCTGCTTGAGATCGGCGGCCTCGTCAGGCATGAAGACCCTCCTGCACGCGGGGGACAGTGGCCCGAAGTGGCGGCAGCGGAAGAAGCCTTCGCCGCAGCGAGGCGGAAGTCCTGCATCTCCTGCCTTCGTCGCCGGGCAGGAACCGGGGGATGCGATCCCGAATAGAGTGTTGTCGTGACATCATCCCTATCCCATGGCAGGTGGAGAGAATGAGATCAAGAGGGTTCACGCTGATCGAGCTGTTGGTCGTGATCGCGATCATCGCCATTCTGGCGGCGATCCTGTTCCCGGTGTTCGCCCGCGCCCGCGAGAAGGCGAGGCAGAGCTCGTGTCTGAGCAACGTCAAACAGGGGTCGCTGGGTATCCTGATGTATGCCCAGGACTATGACGAGAGACTGCCCTCGATGTACCGCTACATGCCGCCCCCAGTCGGCACCGACAACCTGTACTGGGTGCAGGACGTCATCGCCCCGTATGTCAAGAATGCTCAGGTGTTCGTCTGCCCGAGCAAGAGTTGGGCGTATGGCGGCGCACGGCCTCCAACCCTGCCCAACCCGATGGTCGGTTCGTACACGATGCCCACCTTCATCAGCGACTACGCGCTGGGAAGCATCGTGAGGCCGTCCTCGGTGATCATGTGGTTCGACTGCACGAATCCTGATTTCTGGGGCATGGTCAAGACCGACATTCCGCAACCCGGCGGGAACGACTTGCGGATCGCCAAGGTGCACAATGAGGGCTTCAACATGGCCTACTGCGACGGCCACTGCAAGTGGCTGACGCAGAGCCTGACTTCGATGTGGACCCCAACCGCCACGAGCGACTACTAGCCCGACGCGCGCGCGCCTCTGGGGGCTCCGCCTGAGCCCTCAGAGGTGCGGACCTGGCTTCCCCCACCAGACCATCTCGGTCGTTGGGATCCCTGCATAGCGCACGAGGATCGGCCGCAGGCGGAGGGCGCTGTTGAGCCGGGGTGGTCGGACGCGGAAGGTCGCCGTGCGGCTGCCCCATGCCGGCACGGATGCCAGCGTGACCGCGGCCGCGCTCTGCACCCACCCGCGAGGCAGGATCAGCTCGAGCTTCTGCCGAGGCAGCACGACGTCGGACGGGTTGTGGACCGTGGCTGTCACCGTCAGGTCGGCGCCTGGCGCGACCCGCACCAGCCCCGCGGCCGCGCGCGGCGCCCCCGCCACCTCCAGCCCGACCAGCGGCCGCGCCGACTTGACCGCCACGATCATCGCGTGCGTGTCAAACGCCGGCATGGTGAGCCGCAGGCGTGTGCCCGCCAGACTGGCCGCCACGGGGATGAGCTGTCGGCTGCCCCCCACGACGACCATCACCGTGCGGAAGCCCCGCGCGGCCTCCGGCAGCTCCACCTCCAGTGGGAACGGCCCGACGGGCCCGTCGTTGTAGCTCACGAGCCCGATCAGCGTGTTCCCCTCGGGCGTCACTAACGGGGCCTCGACGTGCAGCTTCGCGCGCACGCGCGGGTTGTCGATCCGGGCGTCGCCCGCGGGCCGCACGCCGGCATCGTCGAGGAAGGCGTGCAGGAGTCTCCCGAACGATGTGCCGGAGTGCGCCGAATCCCATTCGTAGGGAGTGGCGGAGCTCTCGTAGATCGTCGCCAACATCATCGCGAGGTACAGCGCTTTCCCCTTGCCGTAGCCATTCACGACGACGCCGGGGGTGCCATAGTAGCTGGCACCGATCACATCGCCGGCGGTGCACACGATGCGCTCCAGGCCCATCCCGGACAGGAAGTAGTCGCCCATCGCCTGCGCGACCGGGTGGGTGGCATCCCACTGCTGGAAGATCTCACCGACGGATTCGGCGAGGCTCTTGGGGTCAAGCGCGGCTACGGTCACCTCGCCATAGCCCTGCACGGACTGCTGCACGGCGAGCTTGCCGCCGCCGCTTTTCGGTGCCGCCGCGACCCCAAACACCTTCGCCAGTGTGGTCTGGGGCTGAGCATACTCGTTCCAGGCGCCCGGCCAGCGGTCGCCGATGACGGCGCCGCCGGCGCGCACCCACTCCTCGATCCTCTGCGCCGCCGCGGTGGGCACATAGCGGCAGTCGGCCATCACCAGCGCGCCGACCCTGTCGAGCTCGCCGGCCTCGATCTGCTTCGGGGTCACCCACCGCACGGCATACCCCTGCCCGCGCAGTACCTCGTACAGATGCGCCGGGCTATCCACACCGTGCCCCCACAGGCTCAGGAACGGTTCGGCCACTGACAGGTCCAGGCGCGAGTAGTACAGCGCCACCGGCTTGACCGCATGGGTGAGCCGGGCGCGGGTCAAGAGCGGCTCCAGCCGGTGCGCCTCCTGGGCGGCGTCGGAGTAGGCGCCCAGGCGGTCGCGCGGCGTGAGGTCGCCGCGCGCCACCGCCCACTTGTCCCACTCGTCACAGTAGGCATAGTCGCCGAAGAACTCGAAGACATGCACCCCGGCGCAGCCCTTGGCGACGTAGTTCCAGAACGTCCGGGCGGCGATGCGGGGGTCCATCGCGTGTACGCTCCACTCCTGGTTGAGTGGGCGCTTCCCGCCGCTGAGGCTGCGGACCAGCTCGATCTCGCACCCCACGAAGTCATCGGCGGCATAGCCGTCCCAGCACGCGTAGCGTTCGTTCTTCAGACCCTCGGTCCAGAACTGCTCGAAGTCCAGCGGCGCCAGGGAGGTGAAGTAGGGCGCGAGCAGGTGGAGGTTGGAGTTCTGCGTGAGGCGGTCGCGCCGCTCGGGGTCGACTGCGTCAAGCACCGCGATCTGGCGACTGACCGCAGCAGTGAACTCGCGGCCGCAGAAGTCGCGGAACTCGAACCAGCAGGGCCGGTTGTCGCTGAACTTCGCCGGCGGGGTGATCGCATCAAAGGCCTGGTAGGCGCTCCCCCAACGTTCGTTGAGGGTCGCGATGGTGCCGTGCTTGCCTGCCAGCCACTTGCGGAAGGCCTCGATCGAGTAGGTGGAGTAATCGAGGAAGCCGGCCGTCTCGGGACAGATGCGCCACCCGGCAATCACGTCGGAGTAGGGGAGGGCCCTGGCGACACGCTCCCGGAGCACGCGGGGCGTCTCGGCAGCCAGCGGGGGATAGGAGAGGCTCCACTGCGCCCCCGCCTGGCCCTCGGCGTTCACCGCGCGGCCCTCCGGTGCCGGATGCGCCTGTGCAAACTCGGGCGTAACGTCGCCATACGAGTCCACGGCCCCGATGCACTTGAGCCCATGCTTAGCAAGCCCCGGGATCGCGTAGCTGTGATCGCGGTTGAAGCCGAGGCGGACCGCCTGCGCGGGGTCGGCGAGCACCCCGCCACAGTGGATCAGCCCCATCATGAACTGGTCGCCGACCTCCGGCACCCCGGAGAACAGCCCGGTGGTCGGCGGCAGTGGTGGAGAGGAGACAAAGCCGGCGGGGGCGCGCTCGGGGGCCACTGGTGCCGCGGCCGGTGGCGGGATGCGCCCCGCCTCCTCGCCGCTGAGCGCCGTGGGGTCGAACCCGCGGTCCGCGGTGACGATCACGCAGTCGATCTGCCGCTCCCCATGCCCCCCGCCATGGATCTTGCCCATGAAAGAGATGCGCGCCGCCAGCGGCCGTTCGGCCACGAGCGAGAACCCCTCCCAGACCGGGCCCTGCGCGTGGGCCGACTTCGCGGGGCCCTGATAGGGGTGGGTGCCGGGGCGGGCGGAGACGAGGTCGCAGTAGTGGGCCGCCAGCGCCTCGCCGTCCTCGTCGCGGACGATGGTGAGGAAGGTGCAGGCCGGCTCACCTGCTTTGAGGTAGCGCACCCAGATCCGGTACTCTCCCGCGCGGGCAAGCGGCATGGCAATCCCGGGCGTCTCGACCACGACATCGGCGTTGGTGAGGTGGAGCAGTTTGCCGGCGCTGGCCGCGGGGGCCTCGCGCAATGTCCACGTCGGCTTCGCGGCGCCGGCCGCGGGGCAGGCTTGCTCGGCCTCCAGCCGGTAGGTGACGGCGCCCCAACTGGTCGTCGCGGCCCCGAGGGACACCGCCGCCAGCGACACGGAGATCGCGTGCCAGAGGGCTCGGGTGGATCTCGCGTGGGTGCTTCTGTTCATGGCATGTCTCCTGAGGGAGCATAGTGGGCGCACGTCGCGACGATGGTGCTACTGCTTCGCCCAGGAGAACAGCCGCACCGGCCAGTCTCCCGGCTCCATCCGGAACTCCCACTGTCCCGCCACAAGCTGCGCGACCTGCTTGCCGCTGAAGACGTCGGTCAAGGTCATCGGCCCCGGCTGCTTGCGGGAACGTTCCACGATCAGCGGCGTCCGCGGCTGACGGTAGTCGCTGACGTGTAGCAACCCCTCAGTCTCTGTCTCCAGTGTGGCGGGGAAGACGTCGTTGGACCAGGGGTGGAAGTAGTCGCCCTTGCCCTCGGGAGCGAAGCAGCGGAACAGGTCCGTGTCCTGGCCGTGCACGAAGGTCGCCTCGCGCCCGGCCACGACATCATTGACGGCGGCAAGCTCCGCCCATTGCCGCGTGTCCATGTAGGGCCCATACCACATGCAGTACCCCTGACCCCCGGCGAACATCGTCTCCAACACGGCCGCGGCGAGGTTGCCGGGCACGTTGGCGTCCGTGTGCTCGGAGTCGATCCCCGCGTATGTCTTCTCGCGGCCCAGTGCCCAGCATTGCCGCCGGATCAGGTCGCGAAAGCGGCGCGGCGGGATGCCGTAGCGGAAGTACAACTGCGGGATGGTCTGGTCGATGACATCGGCGAGGGAGCGGGCGTCCTGCATGCAAACCGTCAGGGTGTAGTCGTCGGCCGCCGCGGCCCACCAGCCGATGAGCGGTCGGGGGCTGGAGTGCGTCTTGGCACGGGCGGCGGCCCTCTCGAGTTCGTCCTTGTAGATGCGGTAGCGTTCGGTCGTCAGGGAGGCCCGGAACCACAGCCATGCGCGCCAGTGGTCCGGGTGGTCGGCCTGGTGGGTGATGATCTCCTTCGGGTCCAGGTACTCCAGGCCCGGACGGTTGGCCGGCAGCCACTGTTTCCACCGCGCCACGCAGCGCGGGCAGACACACGCCCCGTTGTACCCGCCGGAGCCGTATGTCTCCTCATCGCTCTGGATGTACGAGATGCCCGCCAGAGCGATGGCGGCGTTGCTGCGGATGGTGTCGGCGAAGGCCGGGCCGCGGTAGGAGGGACATGGTCCGGCGCGGGTGCCGTCCACGAACAGCGCCTGGGCATCCGGGTCCTGCTTGAGCTTCTCGTCGTCCCACGAGACCGAGGCATCGATCGCCGTCATGATGCCGTGAGCGGTGCATGACTGTGCTATCCGGTTCACCCGTTCGAGCCCCGGCGGGAGCTTCGCCCCCTCGACGTAGGTGTCGGCGATGTAGATGGCCCCGTCCCACAGGTCCATCTGGTTGAACCCGAAGGACGCGTACTGGGCGTAGAAGTCCGGCCAGTTGTCAATCATGTACGGCCAGATGGCCGCCCCGGCCATGACCGCTTTGGGCTGCCTGGCGACGGGCACGGCAATGACCTCGATCGCGAACTCGGAGGGCGCGGTCTTGCCCCCCTCCCACTGGGCCCATGAGCTGCCTTTCTCCGCCACACCCACCGCCAGCTCACTGGCCAGCAGCAGGAACACCCCCTTGGATCCATCCAGCGGCATGGCCTCGAGGACCACACGGGTGCGCCCCGCCGCCACGGGGGTCTGGTGGAAGCTCACGCCGTATGCCCACAGGGCGCGCACACCCGCGGGCAGGTCGACGATCACCTCGCCGGTCTGCACCTTCGCGGTCGCGCCCTTGGTGGGGACGTTCTCATACTTGAGGTTCACCCAGTTGCCCTTCAGCCGCGGCGACAGCCACACGGTCCCCCACCGCGGAGCCACCTTCAGCTCAGTCCACACGTCGCCCATGGCCTGCTGGTCCGCCAGCGCGCCCAGCAAGAACAAGCAGGGCGTGAGCAGCCGCAAGTCGACGCGTCTCATTGCGTTCCCTCCGTCGGTGTGGTTTGGTTCGAGGTTCGCTCCGGGGGCGCCGAGCCCCTCTTCTTCGACGGGCGATGGCGAGCCCGGCCACGGGCGTGCCGGCGCGTCAAGAGCAGGAGCCTGTGGCCCCGACGACCAATTTGCACACCGGGTGGGTGGCTGTTCAGCCGATGCAAGAACCGGACACGCTTGACCTGCGCAGACGAGGGGGAATCGCATGGCGGCCGTACGCATCTTCGTTTGCTACAGCCTATGGGCAGGACCCCTGCGGGCTTGCCCCGCAGGTGAACCAGATTGCGGGGCTAGATGAGCCCATCCCTCTTTCACTGGACCTTTCTCTCTGTCTCCCCCCCGCCGGGCTGGCCCGGCGGGGGTCGTGCGGCTCCGCGCAGCGCTCCACCCCCGGCTTCCGCGGCAGGTTCGTCCGCTGGTGGGGGCCGCGGTCCCCCTCTCCGTGAGCCCTGGAAGGGCGGCAGATGCCCCGCTCATAGGCCTGCCGGTGCCGCCCCCCCGTCCCCGAGGAATGCTCCACATCAGGCGGCTGACGGGTCGCGGCCACGCGCCATCCCGCACACACGAGACACGCCCCACTGCGCAGCGACGGCACGGTCAACGACGAACGGCACGGCGGCGCGGTACAGGCCCGCGCCCAACAGACGACAGCGGCAGCCTCGCCCCTGCCCGTGGCCGCTTGGCCGCTTGCCGGCACGGCCGCACATCGGGTAGTATATCAACACTGGGGCTAGCTTGCCCAACCATCGGTTGGGGCCGAGGAGGTCTCAAGCAATGCGGCGTGGCTTCACCCTGATTGAGCTGTTGGTTGTGATCGCCATCATCGCCATCCTGGCGGCGATCCTCTTCCCCGTCTTCGCCAGAGCTCGCGAGAAGGCCCGGCAGGCGTCGTGTCTCTCCAACGAGAAGCAGATCGTCCTCGCCGAACTGCAATACGCCCAGGACTACGATGAGCGGTTCCCACCCAACTACATCGTCGTCCCCGCTTCCGTCCCCAACTCGGCGTGTGGCGATGGCACCCCGCGCTTGCTGCGGATCCAGATGGATATGCCCTATCTCAAGAACACCCAGGTGACCATCTGCCCGTCGGCGACGACCACGGCCGGCTGCTGTAACCCCGCCGTGCCGCGCACCTATGACCCGATCGCGGGACAGAGCGCCGCGAGGCTGGCCGACTACGGCACACCGGCGGAGACGGTCCTGCTGGGGGAGAGCCGCGACTATGTTGAGATCCCGCTCGTGCCCCCCGGCAACTATGATCGCACCAACTGGAAGATCCACAACGATGGCTCGAACCTGGGGTTCGCTGACGGTCACTGCAAGTGGGTATCTGCGAACAACTTCTCCACGCTGAAGTGGACACCGTAGCGGCCTCGCCCCGCCCGCTGGGGCAAGCCGGCGGTGCGCGCCCCGCGACGGGCTGCGTCTGCGTTGCCTCTGACCACGATATGCCGTACCCGGGCGGGACTCGACAGCGGGTCCCGCCCGGTGGTTCTGGCCGGCCTGCCCGTTCCCACGCCGTCGCCGCGATCACGCCGGAGGAGGGACCCGCATGTCGCGTTGTGCGTGTCGGTGGACCGTCCTCGTACTCATCGCAGCGGGGGCCGTCGCGGGTGCCCAGCCTGCCCCGGCACTTCCCCCGGCACCTCGCGCCCCCACCCCGGTCGTGGACGAGCCCCTCGGGGCGCGCTACTCACTGGGCATGACCCTGTGGCACATGGGGCACAGTGCCGAGATGATCCGGCGCTTCCACGAGTTCGTGCGGCAGGAGGGGCTAGCTCCCGCACAGCTCCTGCCGGCCGCTGCGCAGGCCCATCCTGCGACAGTGCAGCGCGTGCTGGTTGACCCCGAGCTGCTCCCCGCCTCCGCGCTCAATGGCTGGCAAGCCCGGGACGGCTGCGTGGTCAGCACCGCGCTCGATGCCGGGCCGACGCTGAGCTTCCCGCTCCATGTCCCCCGCTCAGGCCTGTACCGCCTGTGGGTGCGCTATCTCGCCCGCCCGGGGTGCCGGGGGGTGACGTCACTCGCCATCTACCGGACCGGCGAGGACGCGCTCGGCCCCCTCTGTCAGCCGGACGAGGTGTATGACGAGTCGCCCGCGCAGGCCGGCCCGGCCTGGCACGACCTCCTCGTGGACCTCGCGGCGGGGGACTACACCATCCGCCTGGGACACGTCACGCGCTGGTGGCACGGTCCCGGCGGCTATGACCAGCGGCAGATCGACTGCCTCTACCTGACCGACGAGTTGTGGGCGGAGGCGCCAGCCGCCGACCAACTGCAGGCCATGCGCGGGCAGACACCGCCCGAGGGCATCCAATGGGCCGCGACGGCGCCGCTCGGGGTCGCCGACCGCGAAGCATGGCTCTGGTGGCAGGTGCGGCCGCTCTCGTGGGAGGCGGCAGCCACCAACCCGCCGCTCTTCGCGCTGAGCCGGCGGTTCTGGGAAGCGACCGTCGCTGACCTCGCCACTCGTGACTACCCGGAAGCCAAAGACAAGCTGCCCGACTACCGCGCTCCCGAGCGCCAGGTGGTCTTCAATGAGACGTGGAATCTGGTCGCCAATCCGGTCCGTGCTCGCCGGCAGATCGAGACGCTGGCGGCGGACGTGCAGACGGCGCCCCTGCCGTACCACTATGTCTGGCACGATGTCCCCGGCAACATCCCCGGTCTGACCGCGGCTGAGCGCCCGCCGGCCTATGGCGGATGGACCTTCTACCAGAACTGCCTGTTCGCGAGCTACGGGAGCCCCACGGGCACGGTCACCACCGAGGTACCGGTGCGCCATCCCGGCCGCTACAGTGTCTGGGTCCTGTCGGAGCGCACGAACCTGAGCTACACCGCGCCCTGGTTCGGCACGGTCAGTGTGGACGGCAAGGAGCAGTTCAAGTACCACCACGCCGGCAAAATCCCGAGCCTGTGGATGAAGATGGGCGAGGCCGTCGTCGACAAGCCCGGGCCGGTGACGGTGGAATTCACGCTGGATGCCGCCGGGGCCGGGGGGACGTATCGGCGGATCTACACATTGTTCCTCGTGGACGATCCCGCGTTCGTGCCCGCTGGTACGGTCCGCCCGCCGTGGACGGAGGAGATGTTCCGGGAGCGGGCGGCGCAGGCCGGCGCCGCTCCCACAGACCGCTATCTGGTGTGGCTCCCGGACAACCCCTCCACTCCGCTGAGCCAGGAAGTCTGGGCGGACCGGACCGGGGCGGGTCGGTTCTGGCCGGACACGCCCGTCAGCGGGACTGCGTCCCACGCCAGCCTGCTGCTCGCCCGGGACACCCGTCGTGCCGTGCAGGTCTGTCTGGTCAACCTCACCCCGCAGCCCCTGCCGCTTGCGGTACACACCGACGGGTTACGCGGTGCCGCCGGCACCTTCCCCGCGGCGCTGACATGGCGCGTCGTGGCGTTCGCCCCCTATGGACCCGACCGCCAACAGTGGTCACCGTTCTTCCTGCTGCGACGGCCACGGGTCACGGTCCCGCCCCTGCACAGCGCCGCACTGTGGCTGACCGTCGATGCCCGTGGCCTGGCCCCCGGCGAGTATGCCGGGACGGTGCGGCTTGGGGGGGAGGGGGCCGAGCAGCGCACGGTCGAGCTCCGGGTCCGCATCTCACCGGTCGCGGCGCAGCCGACGCAGCCCGTGCTGGTGGATGGCTACACACGACCTCACGAGGGCGAGGCGTACTTGCGTGACTATGTCGACCACGGCATGAACGTGTGGCGAGGGCTCTTGAGCAAGGAAGAGATGCGCAGGTGGGGAATCCGCCTGCAGGCCATATCGATGGGGTCGGCGGCGGACCTCGCCCGCGTCAAGGCGGCCGGGCTGGACTATGACGACTGGTTCGCGGTGATCCGAGATGAGCCGTGCGGCAAGACGGAGGAGGAGCTGAAGCCGTTCCTGGATGTGGCCCGGGCGCTGAAGGCGGCCGACCCGCAGGTGCGCATCTCGTTCAACCCCGGCGAGGCGGCCACTCTGGCTACTTTCCAGGTGTTGGCCCCGTGGTGCGACGTGTGGCTGCCCTACTCGCTGCATCTGTCGCCACACTGGGGTGGTCCGGAGAAGTGGGCCATCTACAAGGCCAGGCCCTGGATGTGGTACACGACGCCCTGCCTGGGGGATAAGGACCCGAACCTGCCCAACCAGATCGCCGCGCAGATCCGCCAGGTTCCGGGCCAGACGGGCAAGTGCGTGGGCACCGCCTTCTTTGCCCTCAGCTACCCCTTCCGCGACCAGTGGGATACTGCGTACGAGTATCTCCCGGACGCCTCGACGATGGGCGCAGTGATGTCTCGCCACGGGCCGGTGGCGACGCGGACGTGGGAGGCGATTGGCGAGGCGACCCAGCATGCGAACCTGGCGATGCTGGTGCGTGAGCGGCTGGGGGTGGCGACCTTCGATGGTATCAAGGACCCGGCGATACAGAGACTCGTCGCAGCAGGCACGAGCGACGAGCTGATCGGGTGGCTGCAGGAGCATCCGACGCCGTAGGCGTCCGTCGTTGTGGGGCGGGACCGCGGCGACCTACCCCCCAACCCCCTCCCCACGGGGAGGGGGAGCAACGGCGGAGGACGGCCG
>CAZIWQ010000021.1:13625-18740 GCA_964542355.1 uncultured Armatimonadia bacterium | reverse complement strand
ACCTCTCACAAGCCCGTGGGCTGGTACCTCGATCGCGATGTCCCGGGCAAGATCTACTGCCTCAACCTCGCCTTCGGGCAGGCCCGGAAGCTGTTGGTTGACTCGTTCGTGGCGAGCCATCGCCAGGCCGGCTTCGATGCCCTGCACCTGGACTTCCCGCTGATCATCAACTCCGACACGGGCCCGGTGGAGGGGCGCAACCCGATCCAGGGCGGGACGACGCTGCTGCGCGAGTTGCAGGCGGCGCTGCCCGAGGTACCGCTGGGGACCGAGGGCATCGCCGACTACATGCTCGACTGCTCCTTCGCCCAGCTCGGCGAGCCGCTGTGGAACAGCAACGAGTCCCAGGGCCGCTACCATCCCTTCCGGGCCGCGGTGTTCTCAGAGTTCTGCAACACCTACGGCCACCTGGGCATCCCCGATCAGCAGACGAACCTACAGGCGTACCTGAGCTTCATGGAGGTGCATGACCGGGTGGGCTGCCTCCCGACGCTGACCCTCAACCGGGACACCGGCCTCGACCCCACGAGTCCCGGCACGCGGTTCGCCCTGCGACAGGCACGGCGCTTCACGGACACCGAGCCGGTGCCGGACTTCGCGGCGACCCTCACCCCCGTGGCTGCGGCGGGCGACCCACCGGCGTTGCCGTACTTCGCCTGGCGGCAGTCGGACGGTCGGGGCCTCGTCGTGGTGCAGACCCCGGGCGGGCGCAAGTGGCTGGCCGGTGGCGGGCAGGCGCCCTGGCAGGAGCAGTGGCGCGTCTACCAGAACGTGACGCAGATCGCCGGCGACATGCACCTCCCCGGCTGGCTGGCGTACAACGCCGACGGGTTGTTCGGCCTGGATCCGCGCGCGATCTACCTGCCGGAGCCGGGACGCCCGGACCCCACCGCCTTCCACCTGTCCGCGGCCGGCGCGCCGGTCCGCGTGTCCCTGTGCGGCTCCGATGATCGGCGCGACATCGTGCGCCTCGAGCCGCGACAGACAGACGTCACCGACCTCACCGCAGTGCGCCCGGACGGCGTGGGGATGCTGGTGAACGGTGAGGAGCGACCCCTGGGCAACGGCGGGAGCTTCCAGGTAGACACGGGGGTCTGCGGGGGTGTGGCCCGCCGGGGCCTGTTCGCGCACCCGCCCTGGCAGTTCCCGGAGCTGACGCAGGCCGGCGGGGTGATCCGCACGGCGAGCTTCGGTGAGTTCCGCCTGCGGCTCCCCGATGTGGAGGGTCTGCAGTTCACAGCCGGCCTGGGCCTGCGCGACCTCCCCGCGCCGGGCGGCTTCGGCGGCGACGGCGTGACCTTCCGGGTGCTGGTGAACGGGCGGGAGGTGTTCGCACGGCTCCACGCCGAGCGCAAGTGGGAGGACGTTGCCGTCGAGCTCGCGCCGTGGCGCGGACAGGAGGTAACGCTACGGCTCCTGACGGATACCGGCCCCGCCGGGCGACCGGACTTCGACTGGGCGTTCTGGGGAGAGCCCCGCATCGCCGGCAACCCGGGCGCCCGGCGCATCGCCCTGGAGTTCGTTCCGCCGGCGCAGGGCGGGGCGATGGTGCTCGCCGACGCCACCGGTGCGCGGGTGCTCCCGGCGGAGGCTCGGCGCGCCGAGGCGGCCCTGCCCGCAACGCTGCTGTGCCTGCGCGAGTGCGCCGCGGTCGCGGGACCGGGCGCGCTGGCGAAGCTGCCCTACACCACCTCGCTGGTCTCGGGGGGCATTCTGACCCGGGGCACCGTCTACGGCGCAGGCTCCGCCGCCGCCTGGACCGATGGCACTCACTCGCGCCCGGGCATCAGCGGCCATACCCCCGCGTGGGGCCAGACGCACCTGGAGTGGGCCCTCGCCCTCCCTCCGCAGCCGCTGCGGCTACGCGTTGGCGCGGGTGTGGTGAAGGGCGGGGAACAGGTGTCCTTCGCGGTGCTCCTGAATGGCGTGCCGGTGTGGCACGCCGGCTGGCCGGGGTCGGGCCGCATGGTCGAGGGGGCGGTCGACCTCGCTCCGTGGGCCGGGAAGCCGGTGCTGCTGTCGCTGGTGACGGACGCGGAGGGCAGCAACACCTGCGACTGGGCTGTCTGGGTCGAGCCCCGGCTCGAGGCCGTGGGCGGGTAGACTGGGATCCGGGGAAGCCGGACCACGAGCCGTCCGCATCTTCCCGCCGCCGCAGGCGGCGGAGAGCTGATGCCCTGCTTCACGCTCTGCGCACTACTTAGGCATGGAGTCCACGCAGGATTCGTGGCCGTTCTTGTAGAAGAAGGCACGTGGGCAGCGATTGCCGAGATGGTCAACGGGACGGGGGAACGGGGATACCTATGTGCGCAAAGCGGCGCACGCGGCGAGCACAGCGGGGGGCGGGGGTACCGCGGCGGTCCCGCTTCTCCCCCGAGCCGCGTAACCCGCACGCATGGTAGCCATTCCGGGCGCTGGGCCCGGCTGACACTCCCCTCATAGCGCCCGGTCAGGTGCTCTTGCGGCTAAGCCCAATACCCGGGCTGCGAGGCCGCCCACATCGACTCGCCAAGCGAAGGAGGCCATCAGGATGGTACGTTCTCTGGTGCAGCTCGCCGGCGATGACGCTGAGCTGAAGTCAGCCCTCGATGATGCGAGCCAGTACCTACGCACAACGGTGGACGCAGTCTTCAAGCCACAGAGCGCAGCCAAAGCACTCGTGCAGACCGACGAGGAGCTCGATGAGGCCAAGCGTCGCGTGCGCAAGATCCTGCTGATGATTGACGAGCGTCGACAGAAGAGCGTGAGCAGCGATGACAGGGTGCTTCGGTGGACCGCCGCCGGCAGAGTGCTGTTCGCCTTCGTGCTGGTCATCACCGCGGCGATTGTGTACGCCTGGCTCACCAAGGCCAGCCAGACGGCCCTTGGCGGCCTTGGCGTCGTGGGTGGCGTTAGCACGTTGGTGGGGTTGGCTGCCACTCCCCTGCGCAACATTGACGCAGCGGAGCGGGATCAACGCCGATACGCCGAGGCTGTACTGGTGGCCTGGGCGAAGCTGGAGACCTGCACTACCATGGAAGGTTGTCGCGTGGTGCTCGACGGCCTTACGGCGGGTGAGGCGGGCTAGGACCAGGCCCGACGGCATCGTCGCCCACACGGAACCGTGGGGGCCGACGGCTCCAGGGACGGAGGCATCACATGCTGGACTTGCGGCGTGCCAGCCTGGCGCGATGGGCGACTGCCATCGCGGTCTGTGGCGGCATCACGGTCTTCCTGTGCAGGTGTCTCAGCGAGCGGTACCCCCTGCCTGACCAGGTGTTTCGCCAGTGGGCAGTCCAGCGCTATCACCACGACGATGCCGTGCTCGCTGACAAGGCGGGACTGCGCTTCATCGTTAAGCCCGATGATGTTACCGAGAGCCACCTCAACGAGTTCCGCGGCAAGTGCGGCGAGCTGGCGCAGAAGCTTGGCGCCGCCGGAGCAAAGGTCGTCGCCTTCGACCTGACATTCCACTCATCCGGTAATGACGCCAGCACCTACGCCAGCATGGAGACCGCCATCAAGGGCAATCCCTCCTGTCTCTATGTCTTCGCCGTGCCCTACGGGGAGGAGTTTCTAGGGAACCCGGCGTTCGCGCTCTCCGGTCTGTGGTCGCAGCTTGGGTCAGCGGCGTGCCTGTCCCTGTCGATGTACCTCCAGGACTTGGACGAGGCCGTGCCCGCGCCCTTCGCTGAGGCGGAGAACCTACTGGGAGCCCGTCCGAGCGCTTCTCGCGTGCGGAGACAGACAACCTCACATGCACAGTCCGGGACGTCGGAGCCTGCACTCACGTTGCCGCCAGACGAAGTCGGGCGGGCCTACTGGGACAATCGCCTTGCAGAGCTCCCGCCAAGCTCACCCTATCCCGTCGCACCGAACGGGTTGGCAGACTTCCTGCGCACGCCGCCTGCTCGCCGGCCATCGAACGTCGCACTCGCTCGCATCGAGAGCATGCCTGGTGCAGGGACCATCGCGAATGTCCGCCTGAACACCGCGATGGAGCGGCAGTGCAAGGAGGACGAGGCGCTACCAGCGCTTGCCGCCCAACTGGCCTACCCGGTGCACGCAAACGAGAAGCAGCACTGGTGCAACGCCAGTGACCGGACGGTCACACTGGTCGTTGGCAGCGGAGACCACGACCGGCTCACCTTGCGGTGCTGGAGCAAAGGCGAGTTCTACTACCGCATGCCCGGTGACCTGATACGTCTGCAGCCGCAACAGGGCGACCTCACGGGACTGTGCTCGACGTTCGCCGACGTACTCAAGCCGGGAGCCGACCTGAGCTGCTTCGAGGACATGCACGTCCTGGTCTGGGCCAGTGCGGGAGTGCGCGCTACTGACATTCACAAGGCCCTGGGGGCCGACACGCAGGTTCCGGGATGGAAATTCCACGCCGCCCTGGCCACTGCCCTTCGCAGCAATCCTCGTGCGCTGATCCAGGCTCCGCCGCTTCAGATGCCGTGGGTTCCCCTTGCCGTGCTGGGTGCGGCCATCGCGGTGGCTCGTGCCTTTCGACGCGAGCTCTACTGGCGGCTGACCGCGGGGGGCGCCTTCGTGGTCTACGTGGCGATGGTTGTCGGCTACGTCGTGCGCCCTGCTCCCGTTCTGCTCGACGCCTTCTACCCGGCCCTGAGTCTGCTGCTCAGCGCGGTCCTGGCGCGAGCCATCATCCCCAGCCCGCGAAGCCACCGGGTCACCGTGGATACCCTCGCCAACGTGCCGCTGGGATTCTACGACTTGCTGCCCGTGGACGCCGATCGGCGTCTGGCCACCATCACTGTCACGAACAACCGCTATTGCCAGGTGGACGCGGCCGTGACCACGGAGCTCTGCGGGTACACTCAGGCTCCGTGCGAATCCCAGCAGATCGATCCCGGCAAGACCCACGTCTATCACCACCATCCGCCACTGTTGCCTGCCTACCCTCACCCGGGGAGCGCAGCAAGAACCGCTTGCCGGCTGACCGTGGAGCTGAAGTGGGCGGACGGCATGACGGCGCCGACGACGCACCTCGCACCGGATGTGGTCGTTACCCCGGAAGCGACGATGGTATGGGGCTTGCGGGAGACGGACGGTTCGCTGCGTGAGACCCCGGAGTTCCTGGTGAACTGGCTGACGCCCAGGGCACAGGAGATC
>CAZIWQ010000021.1:0-13615 GCA_964542355.1 uncultured Armatimonadia bacterium | reverse complement strand
CACCCAGTTCGACAAGGACGTCATCGAGAAGCTGGGCCTCCTCAAGATGGACTTCCTCGGGCTCAAGACCCTTACGGTCATCGACGACTGCCTGAGGAGCCTGAGGGCGACCGGAGCGGAGGCCCCCGACTTCGAGCTAGTGCGGTCCCTGTACGACGAACTGGCCAGCCGCGAGCCCTCACTCGCATACTCGGAGACATTCGAGTGGTGCGAGGGGGGAGACGGCAAGATGGTTACCCAGCACGTGCGACGGCCACCCGAGGTGCTGCGGGACGGACTTGCGAACTGCCTGGAGGCCGCGCTGTTGCTGGCCTCCGCCATGATGGCGCTCACCCTGGAGCCGGTGATCGGGCGCCTCCCCGCTCACGTGCTCGTCGGCTACGTCCCGCGAGGCGGGCAACCGCGGTACTTCGAGGCCATCGGCATCTGCCAGGGCACGCGACTCACCTTCGATGGGGCGTGCCAGGCTGCGACGGAGAGGCTCAACGCCCTGCCTGATGACGCACACGTGCGCCCCACCAACCAGGCGGGGTTCCTGCGCGAGATCCGCTTCAAGTAGAGCTCAGGAGGCCACGAGGGCTTCCGCCTCGGGTCGCCAGGGCTCGCGAGGGAGCCATCTTGTGGGCTGGCCGCCAGCGGCGACGCATCGTGTCCCTCAGACCCCGCTGGCTGCCGGGCACCGGGGTCGCCGCGGGCGGGTAGCTCACAGCACATGGGCACGGGTCCGGTGAGCATCGATGCCGGCCATCGGAGGTTGTGCCATCGCTCCGTCTGCTCCTTGAGGGACCTCTCGGCGCGCTCCACCCAGAAGTCCTGGGCCATGAGTACCGCACCGACAAGGACCGAAGCGGTGAGCGCGCTGGTGAGGCCGGTTCCTCCCCCCGGCGGCAGTCTCCCGTGACCTGATCCCCGGAAACGGGCTGAGGCGGTGTGTTGGGTTCTATGGCCATCTGCGCGCAGCGTCGCGGCGCCACTGCGGCCTTCTGGCCGCTCCCCCGAGACCCGGCCGATTCCGGTGGCTGGAGGTGACGTCCTCGGGACTCATCGGGGAGTTAGCTATGGTGTCGCCGGGACTCTGGAGTACCTTCGCAAGACGTCAACGGCCACGGCCCGAACCGCGGCCGTTGACGTGATGCGTGATGTGGCATGCGGTCGAGATGCTGCCCACGGGCGACCTGGATCGCCCCGCCGTCGGCCATCTCAGGTTCCGCCACGGCTACTCGTTCATGCCCAGGCGTGCCCTCAGCTCGGGCGTCGCGATGCCGTCGGGTTGCAGGCCGCAGCTCTTCTGGTAGGCGCGCAGGCCCTCGTCAGTCACGCGCCCGAACTCGCCGTCAACAATGCTGCCGCCGTAGAAGCCGTGGGCCGCCAGCGCCTGCTGCAGCTTCGTGACGGGCGCCCCGCACGACCCGAACAGCAGGTCCGCGACCCCTGTGCCTGCCTGCCCGCCATCGTGCCACTTGCCGAACGACAGGAAGTCGGCCAGTGTATAGTGGAACAGCTCCTGCTTCTTGGCGACGCGGTAGACGAGGTCGTGGAACGTCGTCCACGGCGGGCCTGACCAGCCCCCCCAGATGACCTGGCAACCGGCGGAGTTCAGGCCCACCTTGCCGCCGGATCCCCCCGCATGGATGTTGATCCCCGTGTACATCGGGTAGTCCACCAGGTCGGTCAACTCGAGCCTGGCGTCGTCATCGAGGTCCCTGATGACACACACCGGTGACTTGTCCGCCTGCCGAAGCGCCTCGTGACCGCGGTGGTCGCCCCGAGCGTACCGGTACTGACCGGGCTGCACAGTCGGGCACCCCTTGTCCGAGCCTGCGTACGTCGAGCTGTGGATCCACGCGAGCCCCGGCTTGGCGCTGGCCTTGAACGTCTCGAGATAGGGCGAGCCATTTGCCTTCTGCCCGAAGATGATCATGGTGTCGTCATAGTGGTCGGTGTACTCCCGGGGATCGCCCTTGGCGGAGAGACTGCCATCGGTGCCGACCGTGCATCCGCGCAGACAGATCAGATGGGCGGTGCCAGGCCCCGTCGCGTCATTGCGCCAGGCCTGGTCGGTGAGGAACTGCGCCAGCTTGACCGACAGACCAGCTTTTGCGATTGCCATCTCTGCTACCTCCCTCGCGAGTAGCGGGGCGCGCCCGAGAGGTCCGCGCGAACCGGGTCGCCCACCCGAAGCGTGCCCCGCTTGTGCATGTGTACTCTCCATGAGGCACAACGGCCGTCTGAGTGCTCTCCAGAGCCATTCTGGCGTGGCCTCGCGGCCTCAGAACGGCTTGTCGGCCGCTCTTCTAGAACGCCACACCGGTCCCCAGGAACCAGCGGTCGGTGCGCTTGCTCAGGTCAGGCGGCAGGTACCCCACCTCGTACCGACCGAACACCCGCCACTTGTCATTGATATTGTAGAACAGCTCGGAATCGCCGAAGCCGCGGAAGCGGCCCCCGTCATAGGCGTCGGCCCACCCGCGACCGCGCACGTAGAACCGCAACCCTCGACCGAGGTCGAGGTTGACCTTCCCGATCCGGGGGGCGTACTCGATCACGGCCCCCGCGCGGAGCGCCGTGTTGCCGTGGGCCGGGGCCCGTGTCGTGAGGTTGACCCATTCGGCGTCACCCTTGCGATAGCCGGCTTCCACCTCCGCACCGAGGAAGCCACGGCCGTCTGCGAAGAAGCCCGCACCCGGTCGCCAGTTGCCGACCACCTCCAGGCCGTGTCCCCTGCCTGTGGTGCGAGCAGTCACCCCGGCGCCCGCGAGATGCTTGCCATCGTACCAGCTACACCTGTAGGAAGCCTGGATGAAGTCCGCGACCCGCGTCGAGGCGTCAGTCTCCGAGCCGGGCGTGTCCTTGACATCCTCGGGCGTAGTCAGGGGGACGGAACCCTCGAGGTCGAACCACTGGCGGGTGGCCTTGCCACCGCCGGCCGCCGGCCATTTGAGCTTGGACGTATAGGAGTAGCTGCCCTCGAGCACAGGCGTGCTGCCGCGGAAGGTGATACTTGGCCTGAGGGGACTGCGGCCAGCGGCGGTGTAGGGCTTATCCACCTGCCACTGGGATGAGGTCTTCTCAGGCGTGACGATGCACCGTCCGTCCGGGCTGCGCATCTCCCTGACCGTGAACGTGCCTCTGCCGTACTGGACGCCGGAGCAGTACACAATCAAGATGGTCCTGTCCTCTGCCCCGCCGGCCCTGAGGCCAAACGTGACCTTCGCTACTGGCAGCAAACGGCTCTCAGTATTCGGTGTCAGGGCACCGTCGGCGTTGGGCACGTCGGCCTCGACGCGGTAGTTGCTCGTGTCCTTGATAGCCTGATCCATGTTCGCATCAGCGGGGAGCCTGGCGGGTTGTCCCTGGGGATCCCTGAACTCAAACATGAACGTGAACAGTCCCTCAGGCGTGTGCTCCCCCGAGCCAGGCCCGATAAGGCTGTACGTGACTGGCGTCGCTTGGGCGAACGCCGCTAGAGCGACTGACAGGGCACACACAGCGGACACGTGGCGCATCGTCATTCCTCCCACCCTAGACGGGGTTCAGTAGTCTCTGGTTCACGCCGTGGAATACCCGACTGCACTGCCTCGTGGGGCCACCGGCCACAAGCTCATACGCCTGCAGAGCGTTGTCACCCGTGCTGTGGAATGCCGCTCTCATTCGCCTGCCGAAATGTGCGTCCAGGTATGCCGTGAGGATGCCGCAGAAGCGCTCTCTGTGCTCGAGCGTCGATCCCTGCGGCACGAGACCGTGCAAGGGTGTCGTGAAGCGGATGGCAGCCGCACGGAAGACATGCGGGCAGGCCTGAGGGTCGCCGCTGACGATGGCTCCGCCGGAGCACTCAAGCTGAGTCAGATAGATGACCTCTCGGCATTCGCGCCACAGCGCGACGCGCGCAGGAGTGTCGAGGACAGCGGGGGCATCTCCCTCTGGGCCCTCGGCAAACAGACTGCGCGCGCCGGTGACGAGGTCCACGATGGCAGTGGCGATGTCGCCGGCGTGTTCCGCGCCATGTGCCGCCAGGTACTTGCTGAGCTGCGTGACCGCTTCCTCGCGGAGCTTCCCCTGGGCCAGACTGGTGACGAGATCAGCGGCGAGGCCCGGCTCAAGCCATCCGAGAATGAGCGCTCCCAGCCCGAGCCAATCCTGCTTGCCGACCGCCCGCAGCACTGCCTCCAGGTCGACGGGCAACCGCCCGTTGATCCACGCGATGACCGCCTTGCCTGGATCGTCCGTCCCCAACTTCTTGATGATCTCGCCGAAGTCGGCGTCACCGGCTGCCGCGGCCCATGCAGCCAACACTGCGAGGACGTCCTGAACGGAGATCTCATCGGGGCCTTCGACTGCGTCGATCACGGCAGCAACGACCTCGGCAGGGAGGCTGCTGCGTTCGTTCAGGTATGACCTGAGTGCGTTCCAGGCCGCGGCCTGGTCGAAGCCTCCCGCACTGACGCCTGCGAGCAGGTCGCGAACCGGCTGGCTGCTGGTGCGCCCCTGGGCCCACTTGACCGCGATCTGCACCAGCTCTTCCCTGGTCAACTCGCCATCGTCGAGCGCCCCCAGAAGGTCCCTTGCCAACGGGTTGGCCGTCTGTCCGGTCGCCCACGCGACGGCGACGCTACGCCACTCATCCCGGCTGATCGTGTCATCATTCAGGGCTTTGAGGATCGCGCTCGACAGGGTCTGCTTGTCCTTGCCCACGAGCGTCTCAACAGTGGCCTGATAGGCCTTCGTCTTGAGGTCTCCCTGCAGCGCCTGCCAGTTCCCGTTCCAGGGTCCCTGAACGGCCTGCTCGACAGCGGCACGAAGCGCATCCACCAACTGTTTGTCAAGCCCCTGCATCTGCATTCCCTCCTTGCTCACTTCGCCCAGGCATTGATGCCAACTGTCCCAGCCAACGCACCCATTACCCTCCTTTCCGTCCCTCTTGGACAGGCAATCCGCGAGCGGCCTGCAGTTGCGTCCGATGACGGTGGGGCACAACTCCCTGGAATACCACCGCCGCTGCGAACCTCCGACATACTATCATGTATTCGACGTAGCCAGAATGGAGTCCTGCTCCCATCGCTGGCCTATTTTGCTGTCAATGGAAACCTGTGTGGCCCGTGCCGGATTGAGGAGATGTCGGGGTACGAGGTGTGGACTGTGTTGCGGTTCGGGGAGATGTTCGTTCGGCCCCGGCTCCTGCCGTAGGGCCACGATGTGCCCGGCAATCTCCTCCTACCAGGCGTCGAAGGCCTCGCCCGTCCAGGTGGCCGGGATGCTTGGGCACTGCTTGCTGTCATGGGGGATGTCGGCGGTCAACCGGTCGAGGGTCTGCTGGGCGGCGCCATTCGTGTCATCCGTCAGACCGCCGGAATCTCGGGGACACCATACCCAGTTCCCACGTGGTAGGTACCCAAGTGCCGCGTGGAGAGGTGAATTGAGTATGGTGTCCCCAGAATTCCCCGAGAAGACGCTCCTGTACGTACCCGACTGGCGCACCCATCCGTATGATGTCATGTACCCCGACTACACCCCCGGCGCCGACGCACTGGAGCTCACCCGCGTCGCCCGCACCTCCCGCACACAGATCGCCTTGCAGCGCTCCCCGGCGGCGTTGCGGTGGCGGAAGTCGGAGTAGGCCACCAGGAAGCGGTCGGGGCCGGTCTTCAGCACGGTGCAGTTGCCACAGGTGTCGTCGTGTCCCGTCGTGCCGTTGCGTCTGCCGATACTGGCGCGCGTCTTCTCCCCCGCCTCAGGCAGCAGGTTCCGCGGCGTGTGCCACACCGCGCCCTCCCCGTCGGTGCAGCAGAGCAACTGGACACCTGGCCGACCGTAGACCAGGACGAGGGCGCCGTTGTCCAGAGACACGAGTTTGGGCATCACGCCGAAGGGTGTCAGGATCTCCGGTGTCGTCCACGTGCGGCCCCAGTCCCGCGACCGGGTGACAAAGCATGGCTCGTGGGTCGCCCCGGTGTCGGTGCGCATCACGCACACCATGCGCCCGTCTCCGTGGGAGACGACGCCGGGTTCGTAGAGTCCGCCCACGTCGAAGTGCGGCACCGGCGCGGCGTCGCGACCGCCCCACAGCCGGTTGTAGTTGCTCTCCGGATCATCACGGAAGGGCTGCGCGGCCGCGCGCTCCTCGGCTTCGTCGCGGAACCACCCGGGGATACCCCACATCCGCCAGGAGCGGCCGCGGTCGACCGACCGCACCACGCACACCCCGCCACGCTCGGGGAGCGTTCCGTCGGGATGGAAGCGGCGGGCGGAGATGAAGTTCAGCAATCCGCCGTCCGGCATGATCGTGTGGAAGAACTCAGTGGCGAGGTGGGGCTGCTGGAGGATGTTGGGGTCAGACCAGCCCGCGTCTGAGTACTCCCGCCGCCAGACGTGGACCACCATGTCCGGCATCTCCAGTGTGGCCCATTCCTCACGCCACGCTGTCTCCCCAGCCCGGCGGCGTAGCAGCTTCACCCGCTGCAGCGCTTCTGGCAGATCGCCCAGGCGGTAGCAGTCGGACTCGCGGGTGTAGGGGTCGGTGTGTCGCACGGGGTGTGGCGGCAAGTCCAGCTTGGTGGCGGGCAGCGGCGTTTGCAGGGGGAACTTGATCGCCTCGCCGTCGGGGAAGATGATGGCTCCGGCCGCGGAAGCCTCGACCTCACCGGGCGCCGCCGCGCGCCATCTCTGTCCGCCGTCCGTGGAGACACAGGCCGGGTGCGCCGCGCCGTAGCTCATGGTGCTGTCGGCCTCCACGGAGTAGGTGACCGCCAGACGCCCGTCCTCCAGTCGCGTGATGTGGGGGAACTGGTAGTGCCCCCAGCGCGTCTCTCCAGGGGAGCTGAGCGCCACCACCGATGGTTGCCCGAGGTCAATCTGACAGCACATGGTCCGGCCTTTCGCACTTGGGCTGAGGCGCCCCGCGTAGCCATGGAGCACCTGTTCGCTGCTTGCGCGTTTCCGCATGCCCTGATCTTTCCCCTCTGCCAGGCGGAAGCAGTGAGTACCAGGAGCATTGCCTTTCGCGGATGGGCCCGCAGCAGCCCATCAGCCAATAGCGATGCTCCGGGAGTCCCGTGTGGAGTTCCGGTTCACGCCTTGCTCCTGCTCTGGGCGGCATTCCCTGCCGCGGGTGTCATCTGTCAGATCGCCAGCCGCCGGAACCGGGTATCTCCCTCGGGGCACTGGGGCTGGCTGACCCACAGCCCGCTCGGATCGGAGACGGGGTTGGCGAACGTGATGGCGATGGTCCCCGCATTGTGGATGGTGCCGGGGTCGGCGTCGTCGCGCCGTCCGACCAGGTCGAGGACCTCATCTGTGTCGCAGGCGCCACTGCGCTCCCGGCAGAACTCCATCAGCCGACCGCGCCGCGCCCTCGTGGTGGGACTCTCGGGGAACTCCTTCACTCCCAGATCGCTGAGCCGGCGCCTCACGCCATCGTCTACGACGTGGTTCGTCAGCGCGCACCAACCCGCCTCGACCTCCGGCTCGAACAGGCCGGCCGCGGTGTGCTGGGCGCAGAAGAGGTCGCCGTGCGCGCCCGCGCAGACGAGGTTCATGGTGAACGGATGCCGGCGGCAGAACCCCCGCACCTGGGCAATCGTGGAACACGTCTGCAGGATGGCCCGGATGGCGAGGTCCTGGTTCACACAATGGGGCAGTCGCCGCAGGCCGGGCAAGAGCTGCGACGAGACCCCGACAGCGAGGCCGTGGCTGTTCATGCCGCGGTTGCCCCAACTGGTGCCGGTGATCGGGAAGGTGATGTGGGTCAGGCCGTCCCGGGGAGCGAACCGCACGGGCCCGCAGTAGTACACCGCCGGATCATCCAGCGCCCCGGCGCAGGCCACGGTGCCATCGGCAAGGGTGACAGCCAAGCTGGAACACCCGCCGAGCGGGGGCCGGCCGTAGTAGTCGTACTGCCAGGCCCGGAGGTTGAGCAGCAGCACCTCTGCGTACTGTGCGCCGCTGCCCTCGGCCACGCCGGCCATCTCCTCCAGAAGCCATGGCCACTGCTCCTGCACCAACGTCTCCTGACGGCGCACCCAGTCCCGGAAGTCCGGGTCCTGCCGCGGCAGGGGCCCATGCCCCTCGCGATGAATCAGCACTGCCAGGTTGGCCAGGATGCGGTCCCGGCACTCCTCGCCATAGGCTCGGCCGATCTCGGCCGGCGTACCTTCGAAGCTGATCATTGCGTCGGTCCTCCCGGCTCAGTGATGTCGTGACGGGGTTCACCAGGGCATGGCACCCGAGCTTTCCCCCCGAGGTCCCGGTGCTCTTCTCCTCCACGTGCGAGGGTCCCCCGGCCCCACGAGAAGGCGTTGGGGGCCTCAACAGCGAATGCCGCTGCAGAGAGCTGACCGGGCAGCCCATGGACTGAGAGCTCCCGCTCGACCGCCACAGGAACGACCCCCGGTCCACACGAGTATGATCCCGGTGGAGGAGAGCATGAGACCGGCCAACGGCACCGACGCCACGCCGACGCGGGCCCGGGAGCAGGCCGTCCGATGCCCCACGGCTGCGGCTCATCAGGCGCTGATGCGCCAGGTCCTGGCGCGGCAACGACCCAACCGGTTGCCCTGCAGCACGTGGCAGACGGTGGAGTACCGCCCGGACGTCTACCATCTGGGAGAGATGGACCACGTGCCCCCACCGGGGGAAGTGGCCGCCTCGGCCGATGGCAAGCGACGCTTCACCCGTGACGGCGGCGTCTGGGCAGTGGGCGACCGACAGGTCTACCGCACCTACGAGGATGTCGTGGCCGCCGCGCCGGAGAGCTTCGAAGTCGAGCGCGTGGGCCCGACGATGCTCGACGCCATGGCCGGCATGGCCGCAGAAGCTGCCCGGGTCAGCTTCGTCTGGCCCTGGCACTACGGCACCCTGGTGACTCAAGCCACGATCGAGTTCGGCTGGGAGCCGTTCCTGGTGGCCGCGGCTCTGGAGCCCGAACGCTTCGGCCGGCTGCTGGATCGCTTCGGTGAGGCCTCGCTGGCCGTGGTCAGGGGTTGGGCCCAGACCCCCGGGGTCGAGCTGGTGATCATCCACGATGACATCGCCGCCACACGGGGGCCCATCCTCAGCCCACAATGGCTGCGCCGCTACGCCTTCCCCTGGTATGAGCGGCTCTTCGCCGCCGTGCATGAGGCCGGGAAGCAGGCGCTCTACATCAGCGACGGCAACTACCTCCCGGTCCTGGATGACATCCTGACCACCGGCCCCGACGGGCTGTTCATCGAGACGAGCTCGATGGCCCCGGCCGAGTTCATGGCCCGCGGCGGTCCCGCGAAGCTCTATCTGATCAAGACCGACAATCGGACCATGGACGTGGGGACGTCGGAGCAGGTACGCGAGGAGTTGCAGAAACTGCGGGACCTGCACCAGCAGTACCCCGGCATGATGATCTATCGGGGTGGCGGCAACCCGACGCCAGAGCTGGCCGCGGCGTTTGACCGCGCCTACCAGGAGCTGCTTGTCTACGCCTGAGGCCGAAGCCCCCACGAGCCTATCCCGTCCACCACAACGGCCCCGCCTCAGGATTGAGGCGGGGCCGTTGTCGTTCGAGCTGGAGCGCTACTCAAAGCCGCGGGGGTCGATGCAGGCGGCTCTGTCGGTCCAGGACGCACGTCCCGCTGCGCTGCACAGGTCGACATCCGGCTGGGCGTTGAGGGAGATGTTGAGCACGCCCACGCCGGCCCGATAGGAGATGGTTCGGCCGCGCCATTGCACGAGCCATCCGACGCAGGTGAGCGTCCAGTCTCCTCCCCCGGGCCTCGGCGAGTAGAACTGGACAATGTTCGGGAAGCCAATGGAGACGATGGTGCCGCGGATCGGGTCCTCGAACACGAGATCCGGCACCCATAGGCGCGTGCTAGCCCCATACTCGAGTGTGGCGGTGCCCTCCGGTCCGGTCTCCACGATGCCGGCCTCCGGCCCACCGCCGCTCTGCGCGGAGGTCGGCGCCGGAACTCCCGCTTCCGTTGACCCTCCGCCACAGCCTGTCAGAGACAGCACCAGCAACGTCAGCACTGCGACTGCACTCGCGACGAGAGCTCGATCCATGGCCTGTCACCTCGTGTGTTGCGGATATGCTACGTCTCGTGACCCGGCTGACCACCGGGCCGCCGCCCACCTCCGTGGGTGCGTCACCATGGGTGACGCACCGTCTCATACCGGACGTGTGGGCCCTTCGCTGCTGCTCCTCGGTACCTATTCGCTACGGCTCGCCCAGTACCTGCTGCGATCCAGCCGGAAACCGCGGATCACTGCGGTGTCCCCCGAGCTCGTCAGCGGATCGCGCACGGGCGAGGTGCCGGTCAGTCGTGATCGGCACCGGTGACGACGGGGCCTGAGTGCCACGACATGGGCGCACCCTTCGCCATGTCGGCGACGAACCGGTACTCCCACTTGCCGGCACCCAACTCGACCCGCGCGCGGTAGACGCCGGCATCGTCCTGCGGGAGGCCACGGGCGCGGGTCATCGCGATTGGCGCGAGCCGTCTTCCATCGCGGCGCAGCTCAAGCTTGAGGGGCAGCCTGGCACCGCCCGCCATGACGCAACGGACGGCGAACAGGAAGGAGGTATCCGGTCGACCGCAGTCGGGCTCCACGCCGTCCTGCTCGAACCCCTTCGTCCCCATCCACCGGATGGTCGGCAAGTCCCCGCACAGGAACGCGGCCGGGTCCAGCGCCGCGCCGGAGATCCGCACCTCGTCGATGGCTCCATCGATCGCGAAGCTACTCTTGCCACCACCATGGTAGCCCCCAACGCCCACCCCCGGACCCATGGCGGGGTTCAGATGGACGCGCGGTCGCACCCTCGTGGTCGTGGAGTCCATGCGGTCCCCGTTGACGTACAGGCCCAGGCACCCCGTCTGTGCGTCGAATACGCCGGCGACATGGATGGCGGTGTCGAACCAGGTGAAGGGGTGCTTGACGGTGGCAACGGGTTCCCCCTGTCGGCCTCCCGGGCCCTCGATGTGGAAGACGAGGTTGCCGGGAGGGCTGATGCTGAGGCAGTATGCATCCCGGCCGGGCGTGCTATCGCCACGGAAGACGATGAAGTTGGCCACCGCGGTGTGTTGGTATCCGCGGATCTTGATCCAAGCCTCGAGGGTCAGGCTGCCGTCGCCGGCGAGCCGGGGGTCGTCCGGGACGAGGAACCAGTCATCCAGTCCGCTGATGTCCCACGCGCGCTCGCTCCCGGGGGCGAGCCCTGCCACGCGCTGTGCATGGCAGCCGTAGGGCGTCCAGCCATGGAGACCGTTGGGGCCGGAATCCATGACCTGCGCATTGCCGGACACCACGTCGCCGACCTGGCCGTCCTCGAACCGGTACCACGCAACGGTCGGGTCACCGGCGCACGCCCCGGCGACGCCCACTGCCAGCGCTGCTGCGAGAATTGCGGTGAAGCAACGCATCCGGATCGCTCCCCTTCCTGCCAGACGGGGTCTGGGGCGGAGCCCCAGGGTGTTCATGGGCCGGGTCTCTAGCCCGTCACGAAACAGGGGCAATCGTCCCCGCACTGGCCGATGTCCTCGGGCATCGTGATGAGGCGTAGCCGCTCGACGATGTCCCGCGTCATCGCCACGGCCTGCCGGAGCTCCTCGTGCGTGGTGCCCGTTCCCATGGAGAAGCGGATGGCACCGTGGGCCGCCAGGTCCGACAGGCCCATCGCCTTGAGGACGTGCGAGGGCGCGAGACTCCCCGCCGTGCAGGCCGACCCCGTCGACACGCAGACGCCGCGCGCGCTCAGGTTCGCTACCAGCGAGACCCCATCGCAGAACATGAAGGTAACGTTCACGCAGTTGGGGACGGTGGAGTCGGGGTGTGAGTTGACGCGGACAGCGTTCATCTCGCGCGGCAGGGCATAGATCAGTTCACGCAGCCCGCGCCAGCGCTCCCAGTTCCCCTCCCGCTCGGCCAGCGCCAGGCGCAGGGCCTCGGAGAACCCGACGATCCCCGCGACATTCTCCGTCCCCGCACGCAGCCCGCGCTCCTGGGGTCCGCCGTGCACGAGCGGGGTCAGCGCCGTGCCGCGACGCACGTAGAGCGCTCCCACCCCCTTGGGCCCTCCCAGCTTGTGGGCCGAGCACGACAGCAGGTCGCAGCTCATGTCGTCAACGTCCACCGGCAGTCGCCCCACCGCCTGTACGGCATCGACGTGCAGCAAGACGCCCCGTTCGCGGCACAGCGCGCCGATCGCGGCCACCGGCTGGATGGCCCCGACCTCGTTGTTTACGCCCATCACCGACACGAGCAGCGTGCGCGGACCGATGGCCGCCGCGACCGCCTCCGGATCGACCCGACAGGTGGCATCGACGTCCAGCAGTGTCACCTCGACCCCTCGCGTCGCGAGCCACTCCAGGGCGTGGAGCGTGGCGTGGTGCTCGACGCGGGTGGTGATGATGTGGGGGCGCTCGCGATCGGTCGCCCACACGGCGCCCTTGAGGGCGAGGTTGATCGCCTCGGAGCCGCCACCGGTGAACACGATCTCATCCGGCCCGGCCCCCAGGGCCGTGGCAAGCTGCTCACGCGCGCCGCGGAGCGTGCGCCGGGCGACGGCCCCGGCCTGGTGCAGGCTGGAGGGGTTGCGGCTCACCTCGCTCCCGAACTCCACCTGCCCCATCGCCTCCCACACCTCCGGGCGCAGCGGGGTCGTGGCATTGTGGTCGAGATAGATCATCACGCATCGGCTTCCTTCACCAGCCGCGATCCGAGCAGCCGCTCGAGGGCACTCTCCGGCGGCACGCGGCCGGCGCTGACCACGAAGTCATCAACGATCACCATCGGCGGCATGACGACCCCGTACTGCTCGGCCCGCGGGTCGTCGGCCGGCACCGTGCAGACCACCAGTTGCCCCGGGTAGCGCTCCTGCAGGCGGCCCAGCATCGCCTCGCACTCCCGGCACTTGCGGCACTCGGTGAGGCCGACGATCAGGGTGATCGGGATCGGCATCGGGTTGTCGGTCACCTCAGTGTACCTTGCCGGGCCGTGTCACGCGGGCGCAATCCGCGCCAACACCTGTCGCGATTCCACGGCTTCGCCTTCCGCCACGCACACCTCCGCCAGCGTGCCGCTCGCGGGCGCGGTCACCACGAGCACGGCCTTGGCCGTCTCGATCTCGCACAGGTCCTGCCCCTCGATGACCGGCTCGCCGACCGCGACATACCAGAACAGGAGCATCGGCTCGCAGCGGCGGTCATCGAACTCATCAGCCCGGACGGCGATGTGGTCGGCGGCGGTCATGCGGTGTCTCCCCCCGCCGTCGCCAACGCTCGCAGGAGGTGCCCGGCGGCGGGCGCCTGACCGACCGCGACGATCAGGTCATCGACGGCGATGGTGGGCTCGAGGCTGGCGCCTAGCTGCAGCGCCTGCTCGCCGTCGAGCGCCAACACCGCGACCTCGACCGGCCCGGGAGCGCGCCGTGCCGCCGCCTGCGCCCGCGCGATCGCTGTCTGCGCGATGGCACCGGGCCTCTCGGGATCGGCTACGAAGATCGTCACCCTCGGCATTGTGTCCCCCTCATTCGCGGAGGTGCCGCTCCACGACGGCTTCCAGCTTCGGCTCACTGGCACCCTTGCCCACGCTCACAATCTCATCGTTGACGATGACCGCCGGCGGAGCCAGCATGCCGTAGCGGGCGGCT